>NZ_KB898889.1:0-268543 GCF_000377925.1 Thioalkalivibrio sp. AKL12 | reverse complement strand
CGGGCAAACCGATGCAGAACGGCTTCATCGAACGGTTCAACGGCAGCTACCGCCGCGGGGTCCTGGACCTCTACGTCTTCCGAACGCTGACCGAAGTCCGGGAACACACCGAGCAGTGGCTGCAGGACTACAACGAAACCATCCCTCACGATTCGCTGGGGGACCTGACGCCGGTCGAATACCGGCAGTTACACACCCCGGAAACCTCTAGTTATGCGTGGACCTAATCCGGGGAAGTCGACAGTAGGATGGGATGAGCGCAGCGAATCCCATCAAGGAACTGGCACGATGCAGGAAACGATGCGACTCGCGGAGCCCAACAGCTCCCCGCGGCGGACGGAGCCAACCCCTGGACGAACGTTCCCGGCAATGTGCGGAAGCTCGTTGCTCATCAGGAACGCCCTTGACCCGACCCTTCTTCGTGCCTTCGTGGTCAACAAAAGGTAATTGAGCCGGACGCTCAGGCGGGGGTGCGGCGGCGGGCATGGAAGCGCCGGCGGCTCCGCCAGCGGTAGACGACACGCCAGCCGAGCAGAAAGGCGAGGATGGCCGCGTACAGGGCGACCTCCACGTAGTCGGCGCGGGCCAGCCACAGGAAGTGGAGCACCGCCAGCACGCCGGCCAGGTACACCCCACGGTGCAGCCAGACCCACTTCTTCTTGAGCCAGCGCTGGGCGCCGTCGGTGGAGGTCAGCGTCAACGCCAGCAGGATCAGCCAGGCGGCGAAGCCAACCATCACGAACGGGCGCTCGGTCAGGTCGTAGAGCACCAGTTCCCAGTCAAAGAACAGATCCACCCCCAGCCAGATCAGGGCGTGCACGGTCACGTAACCGAACGCCACCAGCCCCAGCATGCGCCGCAGCCGCACGATCCACGCCAGCCCCGTCATCTGCCGCAGCGGTGTGACCGCCAGCGCGATCAGCAGGGCGATCATCGCGTGGGTGCCGGAGAGTTCCAGCAGCTTCTCGATCGGGTTCACGCCCAGCCCGTCGAACCAGCCCAGCGTACGCAGGCCGATCCAGGCCGCCGGGACCAGCGAGGCCAGCAGCACCGCCCACCAGACGCCACGCGGTGGCCGGGCGCGCGCCCGGCGCGTTGAGGTCGTCATGCCGTCACCGCGTCAGATGTACCGCGTCAGGTCCATCCCCTCGTACAGCGAGGCGACTTCATCGGCGTAGCCGTTGAACATCTCCGTGCGCCGGCGGCGGAACTCGCCGATCCGGCGCTCGGTGCGCTGTGACCAGCGCGGATGGTCCACGTCCGGATTCACGTTGCTGTAGAAACCGTACTCGTCGGACTGCGCCTGATTCCACAGGGTCGGCGGCTGGTCCTCGACAAAACGGATGTGCTGGATCGACTTGATGCTCTTGAAGCCATACTTCCACGGCACCACCACGCGGATCGGCGCCCCGTTCTGATTCGGCAACACCTCGTCGTACAACCCCACGGCCAGAATCGTCAGCGGATGCATCGCCTCGTCCAGGCGCAGCCCCTCGGTATAGGGCCACTCGAGCCCGCCACTACTGCCGCGGCGGCGGCGCTGGCCGCGCAGGTTGTCCGGATCGTAGATGCTCTCGAAGGCGACATAGCGGGCACCGCCGCGCGGCTGCGCCTTCTCGATGATGCGATTCAGCTCGAAGCCGATCCACGGGATCACCATGGACCAGCCCTCGACACAGCGCATGCGATAGATCCGCTCCTCCAGTGACCAGGGGCTGATGAAATCCTCGACCGCATACTCGCCGGGGTTCTCGCACAGCCCGTCCACGGTGATGGTCCAGGGGTCGGTCTTCAGCTGGTCGGCGTAGGTCTTGGGATCACTCTTGCCCGGCCCCATTTCGAAGAAATTGTTGTAGCTGGTGATCTCGTCATACGCGGTCTTCGACTCGTCCGTGGAGTAGTCGCTGCCCTCGAACTCGAGCGGGTAGCCGCGCAGCGCGGCGGAGGCCGGCAACGCCATGCCCAGTCCCCCCAGCGCAAGACCGGCGCCCAAGCCGACCCCGGCACGCAGGAACTCGCGCCGCCGCGCGTAGACCTCCGGCGGGGTGATCTCGCTATGGGAACACTCGGAACGACGTCGGGTGCGGATCAGCATGGCCTGCCCTCGCGACTGGTTGGGATGACAGTGAGAAGCGCTGCCACTCGTGCACGATGGACCAGAAGCAGCGTCCCGAGTTCGGCGCGCCATGCCCATAAGACAATCCGCCGAACAATAAGAATTTTCTGCTTGCGCAGCGCCGGGAACGATATATAAGGCTTTTCTGATACCGCAGTCCGGGGTGGCCCGGCCGGCTTGTCAGGAGACCCGACAATGGATCCGACGATCGACGACGTGGCCGATGGTGCCGACGAAATCGCCAGCCTGTTCGACAACCAGCTCGTCAATGACCGCGGCCCGGCACGCCACGCCGCTCGCCGCGCCCTGGAACGCCTGATGGAAGAACGCGCCCTGCGCGCCCACCTCGAGGACGACTTCGACCTGGCCCCCGCCCACGAAGCCCTGGAGTGGTAGCCCCGGGGTGGCGCGCACCGCCACCCCATTTTCAAGACCCGCCACATCATTGATGCGATTCGCTCCGCTCATCGCATCCTACGAATCCATTTGTCCCCTCGTAGGATGTGATGAGCCCCGCGAATCGCATCACTCGGATACATCAATCACCCCGGGCCTCCCCCACAACCAAGCCATCCGATTCCGGCACGCCACCCCAATCCACCGGATACACACCCGCCCGCACAAACCGGTGAAAACTGGAGTACGGCCACTCGGCCACACAACGTGCCCAGCCATGCTTCACCGGGTTGTAATGGATGTAATCGACATGGCGGACCCAATCATCCTCGTCGCGGATGCAATGCTCCCAGAACCGGCGTTGCCAGAGTCCACGCTCACCGCGTCTTGCCCGGCTACGCGTGCGCGCTTCGCCAGCACACACCAACCGCGAGAACCGCGCCTTGATCAACCGCCATCGGCGGCTGATCAAGGCATCATCGTCCGGCAGGCGCCAGATACAATGGAGATGCTCGGGCAACACCACCATCGCGTCGATCACGAACGGATGACGATGCCGCACCTCGCGAAACGCGTCTCTCAACGCATCAATGTGATCCGTAAGCAGGGTGTTTCCTACCCGAACCGCCGCATTCACAGTGAAAAAATACGTGCCACCCGGCACGCGCACACGGCGATAATCCGTCATCCGTCGCCTCCCTTCCCTGGGATTGGTTCGAACCGATGTTTGTGCTGCTCCGACGCGATGCGATTCGCTCCGCTCATCACATCCTACAAGGGCGGGTAGAATTTTCGTAGGATGCGATGAGCGGAGCGAATCGCATCAACACCCGGGGGCAGAGCCACCCCCAACCCAAGGCCTTCACCCGTCCTCATACCCCGTCAACTCCACGAAGCCCCGGCCGACCGGCTCGCCATCCGCGTCGAGGATATCCACGGCCCCTTCCCAATAGCGGACCACCGTGTCCATCTCCTGCTCGTCGCGCACCGCCACCACGGTCCACTCGCGCGCCGGCCTGCCCCCCGGAGGCTCGATACGCAGGGACCATTCCACCGGATAGCGGTTGCCGGACGGCTGGGTGGCGTAGCGGGTGGGTTCGAGCTGCACCTGCTCCGGCTCCAGCAGGGCGTCCTGGGCATTCGCCGGCATCCAGCGACCTTTCGATAACTCATGCGGCGTGCCATCGGGGCGGCGCAACTGGTAATACATCACGTCCAGCCCGTCATCCAGCTGCAGCGCGAACCAGTCCCAGCCCGACTGATCCTCCGCCAGCGCGCTGGTACTCCATTCGCGGTCCATCCACGCCTGCCCGGTCACGTCCAGCGCCGCCCCCGAGGCACGGCGCACCTCGCCGGCCACCGCGATACGCGGCATCGAGTAGTAATACGAGGCATCGCCCGGCTCCGGCCCCTTCTGGCTCAGGCCGGCCTCGCCCTGCAACACCGGCTCGCGCGCCGGCTCCAGCTCCAGGGACAGCACGTAGTCCTCGACCGTGAAGCGCAGCGTCCAGCGCGCCCCCTCCAGCCCGGCCAGTTCCCAATCCTCGGCCCAGACACGCCCCACCGGCTCGGTCGCCCCGGCCAGCCCGCCGCCATCGCGCACGAACCGCTCCTCGGATGCGTGAAACCCCGCGTCACGGTCCAGCACCGCCGTATGCACCATCCACAGATCGGGGCTGGCCCAGGCCGACTCGTGCCAGGCCGGATCCCCGGCGAGCCCCGGCGCGAGCCCCACGCGGAAGAACGTCACGTGAAATCCGAAACGCTCGCCTTCGGGCCCGTCCAGGTTCCCCGTCAGGTACCACCACTCGTTGCGAAACCCCGGATGCGGCCCATGATCGCGCGGAAACTCGAACGTCCGCGGCGCGTCCGCGCGGCGAAAACCCGTGGTGTCCTCGCCCCCCAGTGCCTCACTCACCCGCAGGCCGGTGACCTCGGCATCGGCCCCTTCCGGCGGCTCCACACCCCCGCATGCGGCCAGTAACCCTACCAATAACATGACCAGAAGCCCCTGTAGGAGCCCCTGTGGGAGCGGGCCTGCCCGCGAATGGGTCCCGCCAGAATCCAGCGCGGGCAGGGGCTTCGCGGGCAGGCCCGCTCCCACAGGGGCTCCCACACATGTCATCCAATACCCCATCCAGTCCATCACGGTACCTCCCGTAGCGCCGGCACCAGCCGCATCCGCGCCATCCGCCAGGCGGGGATCACCGACGCCAGCAATGCAGCCCCCACGCCCAGCAGTACGGTCTCCCCGACCTCGGCCCACGGCAGGCGCAGGTCCATCCCCCAGCCAAAGGCCTCGCGGTTGATCACCTCGATCAGCAACCAGCCCATCCCCAGCCCGAGCGGGATCGCCGCCAGCGCGGCGAATACCCCGAGCACCCCGCCCTGCAGCACCACCAGCCCACGCACGCCGCCGGGCAACAGCCCGAGGCTGCGCAGCGTGGCGAACTCGCGCGCCCGTTCCATCTGCAGCGCAATCAATGCCCCCAGGATGGCGATGAACGCGACCACCAGCGTGATCACGCGCAGCAGATGCGTGATCGCAAAGGTCCGGTCGAAGATCGCCATCGACTCCTGCTCGATATCCCCCGGCCGCGTCACCAACGCCGCGTGGTCCTGCGCCGCCAGCCACGCCTCCAGGTGTTCCACCGCCTGCTCGGCGTCGGCACCATCCGGCAGGCGCAGCCCGAACGAGCCCACCCCGTCCGCGGACACGCCCCCGCGCACGAACGCCGCCTGCGTCATCAGCACCGTGCCCTGCGGGTTCCCGTAGTCGCGATAAATCCCGAGGATCTCGAATGCCCGCCGCCCCCCCGCCGCGGCCAGCGAAAGCCGATCGCCCAACCCCACGTCGTGATGGGCGGCAAACGGCTCGGTCACCAGCACGGCATCGTCCGCGGC
This sequence comes from Thioalkalivibrio sp. AKL12, assembly GCF_000377925.1. Taxonomy (NCBI): domain Bacteria; kingdom Pseudomonadati; phylum Pseudomonadota; class Gammaproteobacteria; order Chromatiales; family Ectothiorhodospiraceae; genus Thioalkalivibrio; species Thioalkalivibrio sp. AKL12. Next base: position 263,127 of record NZ_KB898889.1, on the reverse strand, counting down.
CAGCCGCGCCCCCAGCGCTTCGAGGGGCACGGCCGCCTCCAGTAGCGGCAGGTAGTCCAGCCAGTCGGCATGCGGACGCACCACGTACAGGTCCACCAGCCCCCGGTCACTGACGACCTCCTGGCTGGTGCCGGAACTGACCGACACGGCACCCGACCGGGCCACCAGGTCAGCGGTCCAGTCCTCGGGAAGGCGCGCCCCACCGCGCGCCGAAGCCGGGGCCGCCGGCACCACGTACAGGTCCGAAGTCAGTGCCTGCCCCAGCCACTGCTCCACGCTGCCGCGAAAGCTCCCTACCATAACCGCCACGCCGATGGCCGCCGCCAGCGCCAGGGTCAGCGCCGAGGTGGCGGGCGCGCTGCGCGACAGGCTGCGCTCCAGGCTGCGGACCGCAATGCGCGGCAGGGCCGCCCCGCGCACCAGCACCGCCAGGCCGCGCAGCGTCCACGCCAGCACCCAGGGCAGCAGCAACACGAACCCCGCAATCAGCAGGAACAGTGCGACAAACCCGCCCACCAGCGCCCCGGCACCGGTCACGATCAACCCGACGCCCGCCAGCACCAGAACGATAGACGCCAGCGCCAACCACGCGGCCCAGCCACGGGCACGCCGTTCCAGCCCTCCGCGCCCGGTGCCGGCCGGGCTGGCCACCCGCGCCGCCTCCCAGGCCGGGGCCAGTGCAGCCGCCAGCGACAGCCCCACGCCCAGCAGGAGCACCGCGGCCAGCGCCAATGGCCGCGGTGTCACCCCGGTCACCGCCACCGCGAAGAAGTGGTCCGTCACCGTCTGCGCGACCTGCGCGACCAGGACCTGCGCCAGGGCCACCCCCAGCAGCGCGCCCAGCAGCGTGCCGATCACGCCGACCAGCAGGGCCTCCAGCAGCACCACCCCGAAGATCGCCCGGCGCCCGACACCGACCAGGCGCAGGCTGGCAATCACCTCGCGCCGGCGCAGTACCGCAAAGGTCTGCGTGTTGTAGATCAGAAATGCCGCGATCAGCAACGCCAGCAGGCTCATCGCCGTGAGGTTGATGCGGAACGCCTGCGCCAGCTGGCGCGCGGCCTGGCCCCGGCTCTCGACCGCCACCAGCTCCAGTTCCGCGGGCAATCCGTCGACCAGGGCCTCGACCTCGTGATCGGCCAGCCGCACGTCGATCCGGTCCAGCCGCCCCAGCCGGTCGAGCAATACCTGCGCCGTGGCGATATCCGTCACCCAGAGCGCGGCGCCCGCATCCTCAGACGCGCCATCCCCCCCAGCATCACTCGGGTCCTCGTCGCGTTCGGCGGCACGGTCGATCAGCGTGACCTCGCGCTCGCCCCCGGCCGCGTCCAGCGCCAATCGAGCCCCATGCGCCTCCCCGCTCGCCCGGAACCAGCCGGCGGGCGGCAGGATCGTCCCCGGCTCGGTCACCAGGCGCTGCACCGGGGCATCGCCAATATCCGAGGCCGCCCCGCGAAACGGCCCCTCGGCCAGCGGATCGACGCCCAGCACGTAGACCGTCGTGCCATCCGGCAGTCGCGCCGGGCCCTCCACGATCGGGGCCGTATCCCGCCACCCGGCCATGCGCAGATCGCGGTAAAAGGCCTCGTCGAAGCCGCTCGCCGGCCCCAGCACCTGATGCGTGGCGGCCCCGGCCACCTCGTCCATCGAGCGGTCGAAGGCCCGCTGGGCGGACTGGTTCGCCAGATCCACCGCCAGCACCACCGCCACGCCGATGATCACACCAACCAGCGTCAGCACCCGCTGTAGCGGCCGCCGACGCCAGTCGCGCAGCCACGCACGCAGAACGAGACCGCTCACGCCGGCAACCCCTCCACCGATTCCGAAGGCTGAAGGACCCCGTCACGCATCGTCAGCACCCGATCCAGTCGCCCCGCCAGTTCATTGCTGTGGGTCACCAGCAACAAGGAACACCCGGTCGCCCGTACTTGCTCCAGCAGCAGCCCGAATATCGTCTCGCCGGTGCGCGAGTCGAGGTTGCCGGTCGGCTCGTCGGCGAGGATCAGCGCCGGCTCGTGCACCAGCGCCCGCGCGATCGCGACCCGCTGCTGCTCCCCGCCCGACAGCGCCTCCGGATACCGGTCACCCTTGTCCCCCAGCCCTACCGCCGTCAGCTGGCGTCCGGCGCGCTCGCGGCGTTCGGCCGCCGCGTCCCCCGTTGCCAGCTCCAGCGGCAGCATCACGTTCTCCAGCGCCGTCAGCGTCGGAATCAGATGGAACGACTGGAACACAATCCCCACGCGGGCCCGGCGCAGCCGCGTGCGTGCCGCCTCGTCCAGCCCCGCGAGCGCCTCGCCCGCCAGATGCACCGCGCCGCGATCCGCCGCCTCCAGCCCGGCCGCCAGATGCAGCAGGGTGGACTTGCCACTCCCGCTCTCGCCCACGATCGCCACGCGCTCGCCGGGGGCCAGCTCGAAGTCCACACCGTGCAGCACCTCGCCCTCGCCGGGGTAGGCAAACGCCACATCGGTCAGAGACAGCACCACGCCTTCTACCGAGCCTTGATGCTCCATCGCATACACCTTTTCAATCACACGAATCTTCGCCTCTACACGGCAGGAAAAGCCCACCGTAGGCGCCTGCTCGCAGGCGAACAGCGCTCACCGAACGCCCCACACTCTCCGGCCCATCACAGACCATGAAGAGTAGATGAATGTTTCAAAACCCTGCACAAGCGGTTGATTGACGGCCGCCATCCGTTAGAATAAGCAGCATCTCCACACACGGGAACGCGCCTTGACACGCCGATCACGCAGCCGATCTATCTGCGCCTAGCGGCAAGCGTCCGTTCCCTAACCGGTCGCTTCCCGTCAGGCCTCTTTGATCAAAGAGCCGGGAACGGCCGGGCCCCGCCCGACCCGAACCTGCACCATTCACCGCATTCGTGCGGCGCCGCGATGGCCTGTGCCCGTGCACAGTCCGCGCGCTGCCCCGATGCCGCCGGGAGAAGGGCATGGAGCTTCACCTCGAGCAGTCCATCATCGAGCTGAAGGAGCTGTTGCGTCTGGACGACCGCGACGGGCTCCACGAGCTGCTCGACTACATGCGCGTGCAGGATATCGCCCACGCGCTGATGGAGCTGGGCGAGGAAGACCTCATCGCCGTCTTCAACCTGCTGCCCCCCGGGCGCAAGGCGGACGTCTTTGCCTACCTCGACACCGGGCACCAGATCCGCCTGCTGGAGGCCTCGCCGCGCGAGGACGCCCGCTTCATCCTCTCCGAGATGGAGGCGGACGATCTCACCGCCCTGCTGCAGACCCTGGACCCGGACACCCTGCGCGGCTACCTGCGCCTGCTGCCGTTTCGCGCGATCCGCCGCGCACTCAAGCAGCTCAACTACCCGGAGGACTCGGTCGGCCGCGTGATGTCGCCGGATGTCGTCGCGGTCGATCCCGACTGGACGCTCAAGCGCGCCCTGGCCTTCATCCGCCGCAACGCGGACGAGCACTCCAACAACGTGATCTTCGTGGTCGACCAGGACCGCGTGCTGCTGGCCGCCATACCCATCCGCCACTTCCTGCGCGCCAGCGCCGACAGTCCGGTACGCGAACTGCTGGGCGAAGCCGACCCGATCACCATCGCCGTCTCCGAACACGCGGTGGAGGCCGCCCGCCGCATCCAGCACTACGACCTGGAGAGCCTGCCGGTGGTCGGCGAGATCGGCGAACTGCTGGGCGTGGTCACAGTGGACGACGTGATGGACCTGATCGAGGCCGAGTCCACCGAGGACTTCCACAAGCTGGGCTCGGTGGGCACCCTGCCGCTGTCCCCGCAGGAGGCCAGCCCGTTCCTGCTCTATCGCAAGCGCATCGGCTGGCTGCTCGGTCTGGTCGCCTTCAACACCATCGGCGCGCTGATGATCTCCCAGTACGAGGACATCATCGAGGCGGTGGTGGTGCTGGTGTTCTTCCTGCCGCTGCTGATCGCCTCCGGCGGGAACGCCGGCGCGCAGAGCTCCACGCTGATGGTGCGCGCCATGGCCACCGGCGAGGTCACGGCCAGGGACTGGCTCCGGCTTTGGGCCAAGGAGATGGGCGTGTCCCTGACCCTCGGGCTCAGCATGGGTGTCGCGGTATCGCTGGTCGGGCTGTGGCGCGGCGGGCCGGAGATCGCGCTGCTGGTCGCGCTGTCGATGACCATCATCGTCACCGTGGCCAGCATCCTCGGCATGCTGCTGCCGGTGGTCCTGAACAAGTTCCGCCTCGATCCGGCGACCGCCAGCGTACCGCTGGTCACCTCGCTCGCCGACATCGGCGGTATCCTCATCTACTTCACGCTGGCCACCGCCCTGCTCGGCCTGGCAATCCCATAGGACCTCCCGGATGAGCCCCACGGAACCGGATCTCGACACCCTGCCCCAGGCCCTGCAGACCGCGCTGACCGCGCCCACCGCCGAGGCCCTGCAGAGCCTGTGCGCCGAGCACGCGGCGCCGGATCTCTCCGACGCCCTGGAGGCCCTGCCGGCCCAACAGATGGAGGCCTTCTTCCAGCGCCTGGATGTCGAGTGCACCGCGGATATCTACGCCCACCTGGAATCGGACCACCAGTCCCGCGTGTTTCAGGCGCTGGACGACGAGCATGCCAGCCGCCTGGTCGCGGCCCTGTCCTACGATGACGCGGTCTCGGTGATCGACGGGCTGGAGGACGAACAGGCGGAATCCCTGCTTGAGACCCTGCCGGACGAAGACCAGGAGGCCCTGGAAACCCTGCTCGGCTACCCGGAGGAGAGCGCCGGGCGCCTGATGACGCCCGAGTTCGCCACGGTCCAGCCCGACTGGTCGGTGGCCGAGGCGATGGATCACCTGCGCGAACAGAGCGACCTGGCCGAGACCATCAACACCATCTTCGTGGTCACGCCCACCGGCGAACTGCTCGGCTGGGTGCGCCTGAAGGGGCTGCTGCTGTCGCGCCCCACCACCAGCGTGCGCGAGCGCATGAACACCGATGTCGTCAGCATCAGTGCGGAGGAAGACCGCGAAGAGGCCGCCCACCGCATCAGCCACTACGATCTGGACGTCCTCCCGGTGGTCGACGACAACGGCCACCTGTTGGGCATCATCACCGTCGACGACGTGATGGACGTGCTGCGCGCCGAGACCACCGAGGACTTCCACCGCATGGCCGCGGTGGGCGACGTCGTGCTCTCGCTGCGCGACGCCAGCATGCAGCTGCTCTACCGCAAGCGCATCGGCTGGCTGGTCATCCTGGTCGCCGTGAACATCCTCTCCGGCCTGGCCATCGCCCACTTCGAGGCCGCCATCGAGACCGTCGTCGCGCTGATCTTCTTCCTGCCCATGGTCATCGCCTCCGGCGGCAACGCCGGCGCCCAGGCCTCCACCCTGGTCGTGCGCTCGCTCGCCACCAACGACATCAAGCCCCAGGACTGGTGGCGCCTGGGCGGCAAGGAAATCCTGGTCGCCTCCGCCCTCGGCGCCACCCTGGCCGGCGCCATCTGGCTCTCCGGCTACTGGCTGGGCAGCCTCGAGGTCGCCAACGCCATCGCGCTCGGCATGTTCCTGGTCGTCCTGTTCGGCTCCCTGTTCGGCCTGCTGCTGCCGTTCACCCTCACCCGCCTGGGCGTCGACCCCGCCGTCGCCAGCGCCCCGCTCATCACCTCCGTCGTCGACGTCGTCGGCATCACCATCTACTTCGCCACCGCCGTCGCCATCCTCGGCCTCTAGCTCCCCCAACCCCCATACCCCACCCCCGTAGGATGCGATGAGCAAAGCGAATCGCATCAACCCCGCCCCACCCCCAACGCCCGGTGCGTTTCGCCAAGCTCAACGCACCCTACGAACTGCCCCGAACGCCAGGAGTCGAGCTCGAGGCGATCACGACCTCACCAACACCCCTCCGCGTCATCCCGGACACCGCACCACCCCCCCGTCATCCCGGCCGTAGCGCAGCGAAGAGCCGGGATCTCCCCCGCTCGAACACCCCAAGATCAAGACCCCCGGCCATGACAACCAGAGGCACCCCAGCCCCCAGGGTGACAACGTGCGTCACTTCACATGACCATTTTGGTCACGTGACACACCCGGGAAGCGCGCGTGCGTAACCCATGCCGCAGGCCACACCGCGCCCGGGCGCCGTTTTCACGCATTCCCGCACTCTTGGCACGCCCAATGCATCTCCTCAGACAGCTGCCCACGGGGTGGCCGGGCCGAAGGCCCAGCTTTCATCACATCAAGGGAGTACGACCATGCATCAAGCCATGCGCGCAGGAATCAACAAGCCCAAGGCCCAACAGGGCTTTACTCTTATCGAACTGATGATCGTCGTGGCGATTATCGGGATTTTGGCGGCGATTGCTTTGCCGGCTTATCAAAACTACACGGCGCGTGCTCAAGTTTCTGAAGCACTCCTTGCGGCGAGCTCCTTGCGTACAGATATTTCGGAATTTGTTCAGTCCACTGGCGACCTACCCGAGGCCGCTCAAGCCGGCAACACTGAAGACTTTGACGAAACGCAATTTGTTAGCGATCTTGTGTGGGATGGAACTCGCATCACGGTCACCATGCACGATGATGCGATCGCGAGCGGAACCATCTCTTATACCCCGGAGACCGAAGGCACCGACCCCGTTCGGATCACTGGCTGGACTTGCTCCCAGAATCTCGGTAATGAGTCGCATGCCCCGGGTAATTGCCGAGGCGAAACTCCCGGAAGTGACTAAGTAACAAGAGGGTAAGGACACCCACTCAGTACTGGAGCCCCGGCCATCGTGCCGGGGCTTTTTCGTTATGCATCCTCTCTGGGACACCCACTTTGTGCATCCTCCTGTCCTCTCTGGGACACCCACTTTATTGACATAAGCCGGATTCGCCGAAGCAATCGGCCGCCAGTCCCGCGTCTGCAACCCGTCCCTCACGCCAACCGATTTCTCGGACGGTTGCGCCAAGGTACGATTGACCATCTACATGGTCAGGGGAGTGCGGAATGTCCAAGACGACGGTTAGTTTGGCGAACGCCAAAGCCCACCTGAGCGAACAGGGGGAACGGGCCGCTTCAGGTGAATCCATCTTCATCAGCAAGCACGGCAAGGCCATCGCGCGCCTTTCCAGCGCCACCGCCCCCAAGAAACCGATCGATGCGCATGCGCTCCGCCAAGTAACGGATACCCAGCACAACCGGACCGATGAGAGCTTCATGCGGCGAGTCCGTGACGATGCCCGCTGCTGATGCGCCGAACCTCGGGCAAACCCACCTTGCTCGCCCCGCTCTAACGGAACCCTGGAACGCGGTTTCGCTACGCCCTGAAAATCTCCAAGGCATTCACTATCCTAACGACAGGAACGTAACGAACCTGCGTTAATGCAAGACCTACTCCACGGAAGGAGTTCATCATGACCCAGCCCCGCTCGACCCTCGTCTCTCTGGATGACACGCCCTGGTACCACGTCGTTTCCCGCTGCGTCCGCCGCGCGTTTCTCTGCGGGCACGATGCCCACTCCGGGCGATCCTTTGAGCATCGCCGCGGCTGGATCGCCGATCGTCTGAAGCAGCTTGCGTCGGTCTTCGCCGTCGATATCGCAGCCTATGCGGTCATGAGCAACCACTTCCATATCGTTGTGCGAGTCGACGAGGCGCGCGTCGAGCCCCTGGAGCGCGACGAGATCCTGCGTCGCTGGACGCAGCTCTTCTCGGGGCCGGTGATGGTGCAGCGGTATCTGGCCGATCCACAGCGGCTCGGTGCGGCCGAGATGAAGATCGTGGATGCCTGGGTGGAGACGTACCGCTCCCGACTCGCTGACCTGTCGTGGTTCATGCGCGTGCTGAACGAGTCGATCGCCCGTCAGGCGAACGCCGAGGACCGCGTGACGGGACGGTTCTGGGAGGGACGCTTCAAGAGCCAGGCCCTGCTCGACGAGCAAGCGGTCCTGACGGCCATGGTGTACGTGGACCTGAACCCGATCCGGGCCGGGATGGCCCCCACGCCGGAGGCCTCCGAGTACACCTCGGTCGCGGAACGGCTTGCCGTGCTGCGCGCGACGTCCGGGGATGGAACAACGGTAGCCGAACGCGCCGCCGCCGATCCCGCGGTTCCAGGCGACAGCACGGCGCCGGGACACACCAACGCTACGAGATCCGACACACGAGGGAACCGGTCACGATCCGTTCCGCACCAAACAGAATCCTTGCAGCCGGAGACGGTCCTGGACGAACTGGTCAGCGCCCCGCTACTTCCATTCGACGCCACTGGCCGCGCGGAGTGCGCCGTGCCCTTCGGCTTCGAGGACTATATGGATCTCGTGGAGGCAACGGGGCGCGTCATCCGCGAGGACAAGCGCGGCTTCATCCACGATGGCACCCCGCCCCTGCTGGCGCGTCTGGGCATCGATCCCGATCAGTTCATCCGTGCGGCCAGCCGCATGTTGCAGCAATTCGGCAGCGCCATCGGAACACCGACCCATCTCACGGCCCGGTGCGATGCCCGCCAAACGCGCTATCTGCGAGGCATGGCGGCCGCCCGGCAGCTCTTCCCTCGGTCGGCCGCCTGCCCCCCCCCCCCCCCCCGGAACCAAGACCAGCCATTGGCCCAGCAATGATTTTGTACATACAATAATCAAATGGAGATTGAGTTCGACGCGGACAAGGATGCCGCGAATCAGGCCAAGCACGGGGTCTCACTCGCGCTGGCCGTGAGCCTGGAGTGGGAGACCCTTCTGGCCATGGAGGATCGTCGAAAGGACTACGGCGAATGTCGCATGCTGGGATACGCCCTGATGGGTGATCGCTTGTACTGCGTCATCTTCACGGACCGAGAGAATGTGCGAAGAATCATCAGCCTGCGCAAGGCGAATAACCGGGAGATCAGTCGTTATGTCCAGATCGTTGACGCTACGTAATGGCCGTCGGGTCTTGCTGAACAACCCGGAAGAGGAAACGGCGATTGAGGCCGGCATCGAAGCGGACCCGGAGACACACGCGCCTGACGAGGACGAAGCGCGGGCACTGCGGCGCCCCGGCCGCCCCCCAATGGTGGTCACCAAGGAACGGATCACGATTCGCCTGTCGCCGGAGGTTGTGGAGGCCTTCCGCGCGACCGGAAAGGGCTGGCAAACCCGCATGGATGGTGCCCTGAAAGAATGGCTCCGGGAGCATCATCCAACGACGAAGTCCTGAATTGCCGTCGCATCGCAGGACGCCAGGTGTTGGACCCTTGATCACTCCCCTCGGGTCCGCCCCCTGCACAGCCTTAAAGCCCGACGCGCTATCGAGTGAAACCGACCCGCGCAGTCACACCCGCACCCCGTACTGTTCGATCTCCGAGCGCAACGTCTCGCTTGCCGCGCTGATATCCACCAGGTCAAAGCTGTACAGCGCCGGAAGCTCCTCGGTGCGCTCACGAAGTCGGCCCCAATACTGGCTTGTTGCCTTCCCCGAAGGGATCACAGCCAGGTCGATATCGGAATGCGGCCGGGCGGTTCCCTTGGCTCATGAACCGAACCAAATCACTTCAGACGTCCCCCAAAGCTCTTCCCTCTCAATCTCCGCCGCCTCGGATGCCAAACTCGTGACGCGGTTCAGGGCCAACTGCGCATCCTGATCATGGGCTGCCGTCACGCGGAAAGTCATCCATCCACCAATCACTCAACTGGGTACGAATATGGCATCCGTCCGGGCTTCACTCGCCGCCTACTCCAGGCGCTCACGCCTGGCTAGATCACCTCGCCGCTCAGAAACTCCCTCACCACACGATTAGCGAAACAAATCAGCGGCCGGTGCCGGGCGGTGGAGCAGGAATCCCTGGCCGATGGCGCAGCCTTCCTGCAGCAGGAAGGCGCGCTGGGGTTCTTCTTCCACGCCCTCGGCGATGAGGTCCAGTTCCAGGGCGGCGGCCAGCGCGATGATCGCGCGGATGATGGATTCGTTGTGGCGGGAATGGCCGATGTCGCGTACCAGCGACTGGTCGACCTTGAGGCGGTGCAGCGGCAGGCGACGCAGGTGCGCGAGGTTGGAGTAGCCGGAGCCGAAGTCGTCCATGGCCAGACGCACGCCGAGGCTGTCCAGCCGACGCAGGACCGCCAGGGCGCGCTCGGGGTACTCCATGATCATGGTTTCGGTCAGCTCGACCTCCAGGCGTTCGGGCGCGATGGCGAAGCGCCCCAGGGTCTCGCGCACGGTGGTGACGAGTTGCTCGTCGTGCAGCTCGCGCGCCGACAAGTTTACGGCGATCATCGGGATGTTCCGGCCCGCCTCGTCCCAGGCTGCGAGCTGGCGGCAGGCCGCCTCCAGCACCCAGCGGTCGATCGCCTGGATCAGGCCGGTCTCCTCGGCCAGCGGGATGAACTCTGCGGGGGATACCATGCCCCGGTGCGGATGGTTCCAGCGCACCAGGCTCTCGACCCCCACGCACTCGCCACTGGCCAGGTTGAACTGTTGCTGGAAGTGGAGCACGAACTCGTGGTTGACGATGGCCTGCCGCAAGTCGTTTTCCAGGAACAGCCGATGCTCGGTCAGGGTGCCCATCTCGGCGTCGTAGGCGCACCAGCTGTCCCCTCCCCGGCGCCGCGCATCCTGCATCGCCAGCTCGGCGGCGGTCAGGAGCTCTTCGCGCGTCTGGCCGTCGTCGGGGAAACGCGCCACACCGACACTCGCCGTGAGCACCAGCGCGCGCCCCGCGATCTCGAAGGGGGCCCGCAGGGTATCGATCAGCGACTGCACGAAGGTGCCGAGGGCTTCCTCGGGCGGGCTCTCGATGATCAGGCAGAACTCGTCGGCACCGATACGGGCTACCGTGTCCTCGGGCGACAGGGCCTGGCTCAGGCGCTGTGCAATGCCCTGCAACACGATATCCCCCGCCGCGGTCCCCAGGGTCTCGTTCACGTTGCGGAAGCGGTCCAGATCCATCAGCACAACCCAGCGCGCCTCGCCGTCCGCCATGGCGCGTTCCACCGTGTGGCCCAGACGGTCCTGCAACAGGGCGCGATTGGGCAAGCCGGTACGCGCATCGTAGTGCGTCATCTGCCGCAGCTGTTCCTTCTGCTCCATGCTGGCGGTCAGGTCGGTCCAGCTGCCGACGATTTCCTGCCCGCCGCGCACGTTATCGCTCGCCACCACGCGTATCTCGTCACGTACGTGGCGCAGCTTGCCCCAGCCATCGAACAGGCGAAACTCGCGCACGATCTCACCATCCTCAAGGAGGCGTTGATTCTCGCGCAGCGCATTCGCTCGGTCCTCGGGGTGCAACTGGTGTTCCCACCAACCAGGACGCATCGCGCTCGCAGGTTCAATCCCGAACAGGCGCTGCAGATTGGGGCTAACCCACAAGGGCTCGAAGGTACGGGCATCGAGCTGGTAGGTCACCGCAGGTCCGCTGTCCAGCACGTGCTCAAGACGCTGGTTGACCGCCCTTAGCTCACTGGTACGCAGACGCACCTGCCAGCGCAGGAACACGCCCATCACCGCCAACAGCATTACCAGAGCCAGCGCTGCGAGCAGAGCCCACATCACCCAGCCCGGAAGGCCCGGCTCGTCCTGCGCGAGCAGCGTGGCCTCAAGGGCCTCCTGGTAGGGCGAGCCCGCCAGGGGCTTCCAGCGCTCCAGATAGGCGTCGATCAGTGCCAGACGCTCCGCCTGTGCGCCCGGCGCGGCCGCATAGTGCAGACCCACCTGGCCGAAGGTGATCGGCGTCTCCACCAGCCCGTAGGCGCGGGCGTGCTGGCGTCCGTAGAAGTTATTGCTGACGGCGGCATCGGCTTCGCCGGCCGGCACCGAGGCCAGCACCGCTGGGAGATCGCTGTAGGGAACCAGTTGGTACTCGAGACCCGGGTTGCCAATTTGTTGCCGGCGCAAGTGGCTTTCCTGCACCGAACCCTCCAGCACGGCGATGCGCCGAGAACCCATGGATTCCAGACTGCCGAACCCCGACTGCGGGAACGCGTATACCTGGCTCCAGCCCTGGACGACCGGAATCTGGTGAAAGTCGAAGAATGCCTCGCGGGTGCCGGTCCGGGCCACATCGGGCATCAGATCCAGCCGGCCTTCGCGCAGATCGGCAAGGCATTGCGCCCATTCGCAGGGGACGTACTCGATCTGCCAATGCTCGCGGCGGGCGATGGAGTCCAGCAGGCGGACGAACAGGCCGTCGGCCTCCCCGTGCTCGTCCACGCTGACCTTGGGCGCGTTGTCGTACACGCCCACGCGCAAATCCGGCGCGGAGGCCGCGGAGGACGGCGCCCAGGAGGCAAGCAGCAGGCCAACAAACGAGAGGCCGAGGAATACGCGGAGGTCCCTCGATCGCCTCCGGAGGGACCGCCGCGTTCGAGGCGATTGGGAGCAATCCGTTGCGCGCACGACACTCTCTTGGAAAGACCGACATCCGCATAGTGCCATGCTCGGCCCATTGATGCGCGTCAGATGCCACTCCTTCTCCTGATTAGCAACGAGAGCCAGCCAGGCTCAAGGGCCGTGCGGACGCCCGGGTCTCCAGCCCCCCCTGCTTCGTCATCCCGGAAACCGCGCAGCGGTTATCCGGGATCTCCACGGCATGGGGTACCCGTACGTTAGGGCTGGACCGGCGCGTGGAGATCCCGGCTCTGCGCTGCGCTACGGCCGGGATGACGGAGAGGGAGCGCTACGGCCGGGATCACCATCAGGGTGGGCTCCGACCGGGCTGACAGGGCAGAGGTGAAGGCCGCGGGATGGTGACATTCCCTGGAAGGCCTGGATCAACGCAATCCGGGGCGGGCCATGAACGTCCCCGAATGGGCCCGACACTGGCTGACGCTCGTTGCTAATCAGGCGCTTGCTTGGCTCCGCACCCCAATAGCTGGATCCAGGCGCGCGGCGTCATCCAAGAAGGACCCGATTGCGCCCCTCCTCCTTGGCGCGGTACATCATCTTGTCGGCACGCTTCAGGACCGCATCCAGACTGTCCTGAGGGCCGAAGCTGGCTACACCGAACGAGGCCGTGACGCGAACCCCGGCGATCGGTTCGCGGGCAATCGCCTCCCGACAGCGCTCGGCAAGTTGCAGGGCGCCCTCGCGGCCGATCTCCGGCGCCACGATGAGGAACTCCTCCCCTCCCCAGCGAGCGACGGAATCCGGCTCGCGCACCGAAGATCGCAGGATTCGTGCAATGCCGGCGATCACGGCATCGCCGATCGCATGACCATGGGTATCGTTTACCGCCTTGAAGTGATCGATATCCATTCCGATCACAGCGACCGGCACGCCGTAGCGCCGGACCGAGGCGGCATGCCGCTGCAGCACGGACTCGGCCGCCCGCCGATTGGCCAGACCGGTCAGGGGATCGGTTTGCGCCGCCTGTTCCAGCGCCTCGCTGCGCACCAGAGCGTCTTTGACGGTATCGCGCATGGAGGTCGCGACACTGGCCAGGGCCAACAAGACAGCCAGAAACAGATGCACCCGCACCAGATAGACGCCCGCATCGCGCGAAAGCTCGCCACGCAGCCACTCCCCTGCGGCACCGGAGGCGGCGATCAGGGTGGCAACCACGAGGATGGCCACTCCGGCCCGAAACCCCCGGCGATGCTCAAGCATCACGAACGCGGCCAGGATCACGATTCCAACCGCCCAGTAATGCCCGCCGGCCAGCACCAGAAGGTGCTCGTCCAGGGGGCCGCCCGCGTGGAAATGCCACGCGAGACGACTGAGAATCATCATAGCCACCATCGCCAGCATCCAGGCTTCCAGCCGCGGCAAGGCCTGTGGTGCCCGCCACACCGCTACGAACAGCGCGGCCAGGACGAACGCAAACAACGGATAGAGATACGCGAGGAAGACATCCCCCGGTGTGCGAACGGCCCAACTGAGCAGGAAGATCGCGATACCGGCGGCCAATACGACGAGATATACCCCCCGCTTGCGGGCCTCCACCCGTTCCGCCTCCGCTCGTGCGCTGCCGATCGCTTCGTCCTGCATTCCACCTTTCCTCATTCAGGCGTCACGAAGATACCCATGATGGGTCCCAGCCTGGCATCCGCGCGCCGCCCCGAGGACAACGCTCCCAAAACGCGACCTGATTAGCAACGATCGTCAGCCAGTGGCGGGGCCCATTTGGGGACGTGCATGGCCCGCCCCGTGCCACTTTGATCCAGGCCTTCCCGGGAACATCACCCTCCCGAGCTCCGTTACCCCTGCCCTGTCATCCCGGTCGGAGCGCACCCCGATTGTGATCCCGGCAGTGGCGCCCCCTCCCCGTCATCCCGGCCGTAGCGCAGCGCAGAGCCGGGATCTCCACACGCCGTTCCAGCCCCAACGTACGGGTCACTCATACCGTGGAGATCCCGGATAACCGCTGCACGGTTTCCGGGATGACGATGTAGGAGGCGCCTGGAGACCCGGCCCCGCACGGGCCTTGAGCCTGGCTGACGCTCGTTGCTGATCAGGAAACGCGAAAGGCCGCCTCGAGGGGCGGCCTTTCGCGGGTGCTGCAGTGATGGAGGCTGGGGTCGGAATCGAACCGGCGTACACGGATTTGCAATCCGCTGCATAACCACTCTGCCACCCAGCCTGTATCGGGTGGGTTTCGGCCCCACAGATGCTGGCGCATCTCCAGAGGCCGAAACAGAAAACCCCGGCGAACCGGGGTTTCAAAAATCTGTTGGAGCGGGAAACGAGATTCGAACTCGCGACCCCAACCTTGGCAAGGTTGTGCTCTACCAGCTGAGCTATTCCCGCTCTTCGTTATCGGCGCGTATTCTACCGCAGATTGCCCGCAGGTCAATACCCTCGGTAGCCAATTGCCTCGGCGCCGTGCACTGCCCGGTCGAATACGACCACCTGGTTGCGCCCGGCGTTCTTGGCCACGTACATCGCCGCATCCGCCGCGCGCGACAAGGCGGGCCCGTCCGTCGCGTCCAGCGGAAACAAGGCGACCCCAATACTGCAGGAGATGTGCACCTCGATCCCGTCGCAGTTGAACGGGTCCGCCAGCACGGCTCGGATCTTCTCGCCGATCGCCGCGGCATGCACCCGGCTCTCCTCCACCGACTGGAAGCGAGGCAGCATCACCACAAACTCGTCGCCCGCAATGCGCGCGGCCACATCACTGTCGCGCAAGCCACCCGACAGGCGCTGCGCCACCAGGCGGAGCAGCATGTCGCCCACCGCATGCCCGTGCTGGTCGTTGACGGGCTTGAATTCGTCCAGGTCCACGAACATCAGCGCAACCTGCTGACCCATTCGGCGAGCCCCCGTGAGCTCGTGATCGAGGATCTGAAAAAACAGGGTCCGATTGGGCAGGTCGGTCAACGGATCGTAATGCGCCAGGCGCTGCATATGCGCCTCGGTCTCCTTGCGCTCGGTGATGTCCCGAGCGATGCCGAGGAACGCCGTCACCCGGCCCGCGTCGTCCAGCACGGGCGAGACATTGCTGGTGTGCCAGCGGTAATGCCCGTCCTGGTGGCGGATGCGGTACTCGATACCGCTTTCCTTCTTCCCGCTGTCCGCAATCCGTTGCAGGAACGCGTAACACGCGGGCAGATCCTCCGGGGCTACGTATTCGTCGATCGAGTGATCGATCGCCGCGCTGACCGGATGGCCGAGGTTCTCCGTCCAGTTGGGCGAGACGTAGGTGAGCACGCCGTCCGGGCGCAGCGAATAGATCACGTCGCTGGCAGTCTCGACGAAGGCACGGAACTGCGCCTCGCTCTGGCGCAGCTCCGCCTCGAGCTCCTTGCGCGTGGTGATATCGGTGGCGAAGCCGGTCCAGATGATCGTGCCATCCGCCAGCCGCCGCGCGGTGTCATAGGCGGACAGCCAGATCACTGTGCCATCGCGGCACTGCATGCGGAATTCCTGAAGCCAGGGCTCCGAATGCTCGGCCGATTCCATTGAGCTGCGCATCACCGCGTCGCGATCCTCGGGGTGGATACAGTCCAACAATGGCGCCCCATCCTTCTTGAGGGCCGCACGATCCACACCGAACCAGCCCTCCACCACTTCACCCACATAGGGATAGTCGAAGTGCCCATCGGGCTTCCTGCGCAATTGATAGACAAAACCCGGCAGCAGCCCCTGAAGGGCCTCCAGGGTCTGCATGTTGTCGAGATCAAGATCAGAAACGGGCATGGGCAGTCCACGCGCAGCACCGGGCAGGTGTCCGCAGTGTAGCCCCAAAGCCCCGGCCGACAAACACCCCGCCCCTTACTGCGAGCGTGCGGCCGCCAGCATGTACTGGATCATGGAGACCAGGGTCAGGGCGGCGGCCAGGTACAGCAGCCACTCGCCGATCACGAACGTCGGAAGGCCGACAATGGGCTCGGCCCACAGCAGCAGGAAGATCGCCACCATCTGCGCGGTAGTCTTCACCTTGCCGACCCAGGACACCGCCACCTTGGCGCTGCCGCCGACCTCGGCCATCCACTCGCGCAGCGCGGAGATCGCGATCTCGCGCCCGATGATGACGATCGCGGCCAGCGCAATGCCGAGCTCGGGGTTGTGGTCCACTACCAGCACCAGGGCCGCGGCGACAATCAGCTTGTCCGCCACTGGATCGAGGAATGCCCCGAACCGACTGGTCACCTCCCAGCGCCGGGCCAGATAGCCGTCCAGCCAGTCGGTCACGCCCGCCAGGGCGAAGATGATGGCCGCCACGATTCCGCCCTGCGGCATGGACAGGCCGTAGAACGCGAGCACCAGTAACGGGATCATCACGATCCGCGACCAGGTCAGCCAGGTGGGCAATTGGGGAAACATGGCAGTGGCTCAACTCTCGTGAAACTGGTCGTAAATCGCCTGCGCGAGCCGGCGGTGAATCCCCGGCACCTTGGTCAGCTCCTCGACCCCGGCCCGGCTGACCCCGCGCAGGCCGCCAAAGTGCTTCAGCAGTGCGCTGCGACGCTTCGGCCCCAACCCCGGGATCGCCTCCAGGGTGGACTCCTTGCGCGCCTTGGCACGGCGGGCGCGGTGCCCGGTGATCGCAAAGCGGTGGGCCTCGTCGCGGATCTGCTGGATCCAATGCAGCGCACCCGAATGCGCGGGGAGTATAGAGGGCGCCTCTACCCCGCTCAATATCAGGGTTTCCATGCCCGCCTTGCGATCCTCGCCCTTGGCCACGCCCACGACCTTGATGTGGTCCAGCCCGAGGTCGGCCAGCACATTCAGCGCCTGGGTCACCTGGCCCTTGCCGCCATCGATGAACAGGAGATCCGGTTCCTGCCCCTCGCCCTTCTTGAGCCGTGCAAAGCGCCGGCTGAGCGCCTGATGCATGGCCGCGTAGTCATCACCCGGTTCAATCCCCTCGATGTTGAAGCGCCGATAATCCGACTTGATCGGCCCTTCCGGCCCGAACACGACGCAGGAGGCCACCGTGCCCTCGCCGCCGGTGTGCGAGATGTCGAAGCACTCCATGCGCTTCGGCGTCTCCTCCAGGCCCAACTCGCTGGTCAGCGCATCGAGGCGCGCCGTCTGTCCCGCCTGGCTGGCAATCCGCGTCTTCAGGGCCAGTTCGGCATTGCGCTGCGCCATGCCCAGCCAGCGTGCGCGGTCGCCGCGCAGCGACCAGGCCAGCGCGACCTTGCCGCCCCGCCGCTCGGCCAGGTAAGCCTCCAGTGTCTTGGCGCCCTGCGGCTCGTGCGACAGCAGGATGCGCGCCGGCGGCTCGCGTTCCGCGTAGTACTGCGCCAGCACCGCGGCCATGATCTCGTCGGTCTCGGTCGCCTCCGGCACGTTCGGGAACAGCTCGCTGTTGCCCAGATTCTGCCCGTTGCGCACGAAGAAGATCTCCACCGCGCAGGTCCCCGCCTCCTGCGCCAGGGCGAATACGTCGGCATCCCCCTCGCCGCCGGAGACGAATTGCTGCTCGGAGATCTGGCGCAGCCGTGCGATCTGGTCACGCAGGCGCGCGGCATGCTCGAAATCCAGACGCGTCGAGGCCGCCTCCATGCGCTCCATCAGCTCCTCGATCACCGCCTCGCTCTTGCCTTCGAGGAACTTGACCGATGCCTCGACGTCGCGCGCGTAGTCCTCCGGGGAGATGTAGCCGACACAGGGCGCGGTGCAGCGCCCGATCTGGTACTGCAGGCAGGGGCGCGAGCGATGCGCGAACACGCTGTCCTCGCACTGGCGCACCTGGAAGAGCTTTTGTAGCAGCGCCAGGCTTTCGCGCACCGCGCCGGCCGAGGGGTACGGCCCGAAGTAGCGCATGCCCTTCTTGCGCGCGCCGCGATGGAACCCCAGGCGCGGGTACTCCTGGTTCGAGACGTAGATGTAGGGGTAGCTCTTGTCGTCGCGCAGCAGCACGTTGTAGCGCGGCCGGTGACGCTTGATCAGGTTGGCCTCCAGCAGCAGCGCCTCGGCCTCGGTATGCGTCACCGCAACGCGGATATCCGCGATCTGCCGCACCATCGAGCGGATGCGCGGCCCGCGGTCGTCGCTCCCACGGAAATAGCTGGGCACCCGGCTCTTCAGGTTGCGCGCCTTGCCGACGTACAGCACGTTCCCGGCCGCATCCAGCATCTGGTAGACGCCAGGCGACTGCGTCAGCGTCTGCACAAAGCGCTTGTGATCGAATCCGGTTTCGGAGGTACTCATGATCGTTTCAGGATACCCGAACTCCCCCGCCGCCCGGCATAGCCCCCGCCCGCCCGACGCCATCCCACCTCGGGACCCTCAATCCGTCATTGCGAGGCCCCGAAGGGGCCGCGGCAATCGGGTGGGGCGTATGGGGCAGCGTTCGGAGATTGCCGCGGCGCCTTTGGCGGCTCGCAATGACGGGGAGAGTGGGCTCCCAATGGGAACATCTACGCGAGGTAAGTGCGAATGCGGGCGAACAGATCGTCGAACATGGCGGGAGTCAGGCGGCGGGTTTGGGTGTTGTAGCGCGAGCAGTGGTAGGAATCGATCAGACGGGTGTGCGCATCCAGCTCGTGTTCGGCGCCATGGCCAAAGCGCAGACTCGACAGCGGCAGGCCCTTCGCGCGCAGGATGGCGTCGTGGGCGATCTTGCCCAACGCCAGAATCACCCGCGGCTGCATCGCCGCCATCTCGGCGGCGAGGAACCCGTTGCAGGTGCGGATCTCCTCGGTCGTCGGCTTGTTCTGCGGCGGGAGGCATTTGACCGCGTTGGTGATGCGGCAGTCGATTAGTTCCAGATCGTCGTCCGCGCGCACGCTCTCCGGTGCACTGGCGAAGCCGTGTTCGTGCAGGGTCTGGTACAGGAGCACACCGGCATAGTCGCCGGTGAACGGGCGCCCGGTGGCGTTGGCCCCGTGCATACCGGGTGCCAGGCCAACGATCAGCAGCCGCGCATCCAGCGGGCCGAAGGACGGCACGGGCGCGGCGTGATACTCGGGGTGCTTCGCCCGCACGTCCTCCAGAAAGCCCGCCAGGCGCGGGCAGGCGCGGCAGTCCGCGGCGAAGATCTCGCTAGGAGGCATCCGGCCACTCGCGATAGGGATTCCGGGCGAGTTCGGTGTTGTAGTAGCGCGGGTCGTGCGACACCTCCTCGCCCAGCCAGTCCGGACGCGGGAATTCGGCGTCGCTGCTCGGCAACTCCAGCTCGGCGACGATCAGGCCTGCATTGGCGCCCTCGAACACGTCGACCTCGTATTCCCAGCCCTCGACGTCCACCCAGTGGCGGGTCTTTTCGACCTGCGGGCCGGCCAGCGTGTCCAGCAGGCGGTGGGCCTCGTCGACGGGGATGTCGTACTGGTATTCGTCGCGTTCCACGCCGAGGGTCGCGCTCTTGATGTTGAGGTTGGCACCGCCCTCGTCCACTCGCACGCGGATGGAGGCACGGTCGTTGCCGCACAGGTAGCCCTGCCGCATGCGCTGCGCACGCACGACACGGTCACGCCAGGCATCACTGGCCAGCAGGAATTTGCGTTCGATCTCGCGGCCCATGCCGAATGCTCCTTGTGTTTCCCCAGGACGCCGAGGACCCTCCCGGTCGATCGCCACGGCGCTGCGCGCCTCGCGATGACGCGTCCGCGGACCCCGGTTACATCCGGATGAGCGCGGAGCCCCAGGTGAATCCGCCGCCAAAGGCCTCGGTCAGGATCAGGTCACCCTTCTTGATGCGACCGTCGCGCACGGCGGTATCCAGCGCCAGCGGGATGGACGCGGCCGAGGTGTTGCCGTGGCGATCCACCGTGACCACGACGTTGTCCATGGACATGTTCAGCTTCTTCGCGGTCGCCTGGATGATGCGGATGTTCGCCTGGTGCGGCACCAGCCAGTCCAGCTCGGATTTGTCGATCCCGTTGTACTCGAGGGTCTCGTCGACGATCTGGTCCAGGGTATTCACTGCCACGCGGAAGACGGCTCGGCCTTCCATGCGAATGAAGTCGAGATCCGGGTTGCTGTCCGGCTGCGACACGCCACCCGGCACCTCCAGCAGGCTCTTGTGGTGGCCGTCGGCATGCAGGTGCGTGGAGATGATGCCCGGGTCCGGCGAACGCGACAGGATCACGGCACCCGCACCGTCGCCCCACAGGATGCAGTTGCCGCGGTCGGTGTAGTCGGTAATGCGCGAGAGCGTCTCCGCCCCCACGACCAGCACGTGCCGGATCTCGTCGCTCTGCATGAAGCGGTCGGCAGTGGCCAGGGCGTACACGAACCCACTGCACACCGCCTGGATATCGAAGGCCGGACAGCCCCCCACACCCAGCTTGGCCTGCAGGATGCACGCGGTGCTGGGGAAGATCTGATCGGGGGTGGTGGTTGCGACCAGGATCAGGTCGAGGTCGGCGGCACGGATGCCGGCGGCGTCCATTGCACGCTCGGCGGCCTTCAGCGCGAGATCCGAGGTCACCTCGTTCTCGGCGACGATATGCCGCTCGCGGATTCCGGTGCGGTCGCGGATCCAGGCATCCGAGGTATCGACCATCGCCTCCAGCTCGGCATTGGTCAGGATGCGCTCGGGCAGGTAGCTCCCGGTCCCGCTGATGCGTGCATGCTTCACTCGCTTGTCTCCTGGCCCAGGAGCTGGCCAAGCTGCTTGTCGATCCGACTCGAGATGTTCGCCTCGGCCTCGATGCGGGCAATGCGGATCGCGTGCTCGAAGGCCAGCTCGTCGGCGCTGCCGTGGCTCTTGATCACCACGCCCTGCAGGCCCAGCAGCGAAGCGCCGTTGTAGCGGCGGTGGTCGAACCGATGACGGATCCGGCGCAGTACCGGCAGGGCGAACAGGCCGGACAATCGAGAAAACACCGATGCATCGAACTCCGCCTTCATTTTGGAGGAGATCATCTTGGCCACGCCTTCGCTGATCTTCAGCGCGACGTTGCCGACAAAGCCGTCACAGACCACCACGTCCACATCGCCACAGTAGACATCGTTCCCCTCGACGAAGCCGATGTAGTTGAGGCTGGATTCTTCCAGCATGCGGCCGGCCTCGCGCACGCGGTCATTGCCCTTGATCGCCTCGGAGCCGATGTTCAGCAGGCCGACCCGCGGGGCCTCCAGACCGTCCACCGCATTCGCCAGCACCGATCCCATCACCGCGAACTGATACAGATGCGCGGCCTCGACATCCACATTGGCGCCCAGGTCGAGCATGTGGGTATGCCCGTTCATCGACGGCAGGGCCGTGGCGATGGCCGGGCGATCGATGCCGGGGAGGGTCTTCAGGACGTACCGCGCGGTGGCCATCAGACCACCCGTATTGCCGGCGGAGACGCAGGCCTGGGCCGCCCCGTTCTTCACCTGGTCAATGGCGACCCGCATCGAGGAGTCGCGCTTGGTACGCAGGGCCACGGCCGGCAGCTCGTCCATGCCGACCACCTGGCTGGCATGCACCATCTCGACCCGCTCGCGTTCGCTCGCGGACCAGCCGGATATCCCGGACTCGATGGTCTCCTGGTCACCGACCAGCAGCAGGCGGAAATCGTCTGCGACCTTCAGTGAACGGCGCGCAGCCGGAAGGATGACGGACGCACCGTGGTCGCCGCCCATCACGTCCAGTGCGATGGTAAAACTGGCAGTCATGCTCGGGCCCGACGGACGACCGCACAGCGGCCGTATTCAAACGCGGAAAGGCCACGGCGCAAACGCAGCCGTGGCCCCGGGACGGTCATTCCCTGGACCTTAATCTTCGTCTTCGTCGACTTCGACGGCCTGCTGGATCACCTGACGACCGCGGTAGAAACCATCCGGAGTCATGTGGTGACGACGATGGATCTCGCCGGTGGTCGGGTCGGTCGACAGAGTAGCGCCCGTCAGACTGTCGTGGGAGCGGCGCATATCGCGCTTGGAACG
The DNA here is from genome assembly GCF_000377925.1 of Thioalkalivibrio sp. AKL12. NCBI lineage: Bacteria > Pseudomonadati > Pseudomonadota > Gammaproteobacteria > Chromatiales > Ectothiorhodospiraceae > Thioalkalivibrio > Thioalkalivibrio sp. AKL12. Next base: position 240,957 of record NZ_KB898889.1, on the reverse strand, counting down.
AGTCTTGCGGCGTTGCTGAACAGCCATGATGCATCTCCAGATTGATCAAAATCCCGTGGCGACGGGAGTGAGCCCGGTATCAAATCGGGCGCAAGTATAACGGTTCGGCCCGGACAATGCCCCGGCCGGCGCTCACGTCATGAGCCGCCCCGGTCCGGGCCGCCCTTCTTGAGTTGTTCGAGCACCGCGAACGGATTTTCGGCGCCCTCGCCTTCCTCGAATTCGGCCCCGGCGGCGGGTTCGCAATCCGCATGGCGCGGCACCAGTGGCCACGCCAGCAGGATCTCTTCCTCGACCCATGCCGCGGGGCGCAACAGGCCATCCGCCTCGAGAGCGACAAAGTCATCGCCCTCGCTCATGCCCGCCGGCGTGCCTTCCGGTGGCAGCAGCACGGCATCCGGTTCGAGGCGGAATTCCCATGCCATCGGCTGCAGGCAGCGCTGGCAGGTCTGCCACAGCTCGCCGGTAATCGTCCCGCTCAGCCGTATCTCGTCCAGCGCCCCACGTTCCAGCTGGAATTGCGCGTGCACCCGCAACGGGTGTCCCGGCAGGGCATCGGCACGCAACCGCGGCAGCTCTTCCGCACGCAGGTCACCCTCGAATTCCAGGTGCCGCGCACGCGGTTGCCACGGGTCAAGAGAAACGGGGATGCGACTCATAAACGGCTCGGTTGCAAGGGCGCGGAATATACGCGCGCGAGGGCGATCTGTCAAAGCGAAACAGAAACTTGCAGCCGCCCCAAACGACGTCGATACTCGGGTTGTTATCGACCTGCCCGGGGCCTTCCGTTTGATTCGCAAGCTGCTCATTGCCAACCGGGGCGAAATCGCCGTGCGCCTGATCCGGGCATGCAGCGAACTGGGGATCATCTCGGTCGCCGTCTATACCGATGCCGACCGCCACGCCCTGCACGTGAAGAAGGCCGACGAGGCCTACGCCATCGGCCCGGACTCCATGGGCGGGTACCTCAGCATCCATCGCCTAATCAGCGTCGCGCGCGCCGCCGGCTGTGACGCGGTGCACCCGGGCTACGGCTTCCTCTCCGAAAACCCCGACTTTGCCGCGGCCTGCGCCGCCCGCAATCTGATCTGGGTCGGCCCGGATGCGTCGGTGATCCGCCGCATGGGCGACAAGGTGGCCGCGCGCCGGGCGATGATTGAGGCCGGGGTGCCGGTCACACCCGGCTCGGAGGGCAACCTGGAGGGCGTCACCGCGGCGCTGGAGGTGGCCGAGTGCATCGGCTACCCGGTGATGCTCAAGGCCACCAATGGCGGCGGCGGACGCGGCATTCGCCTGTGCGAGGATGCCGCCGCTCTGGAGCACAACTTCGAGCGCGTGCGCTCCGAGGCCACCCGTGCCTTCGGCAGTACCGAGATCTTCCTCGAGAAGGCCGTGGTCAATCCGCGACACATCGAGGTGCAGATCCTCGGCGATGCCCACGGCCATGCGATCCACCTGTTCGAACGCGACTGCTCGGTGCAGCGCCGCCACCAGAAGCTGGTGGAGATCGCCCCCTCGCCACAGCTGGACGAGGCGCAGCGCCAGTATCTAGGCGAATTGGCGGTGCGCGCCGCGCTCGCCGTCGGCTACCAGAACGCCGGCACCGTCGAGTTCCTGATGGACGCGGATGATTCGTTCTATTTCATGGAGATGAACAAACGACTTCAGGTAGAACATCCAGTTACCGAGATGATCACCGGGGTCGACATCGTGCAGGAACAGCTGCGCATCGCCGCCGGCGAGCCGCTGCGCTACGAACAATCGCAGATCACCCGCCGCGGCTATGCGATGGAGTTCCGCATCAACGCGGAAGACCCGAAGAACGACTTCCTGCCGAGTTTCGGCCGCATCACCCGCTACTTCGCCCCGGGCGGCCCGGGCGTGCGCACCGACGGGGCCATCTACACCGGCTACACCATCCCGCCGCATTACGACTCGATGTGCGCCAAGCTGATCTGCTGGGCCCTGGAGTGGGACGACCTGCTGGCCCGCGCCAATCGTGCCCTGCGGGACATGGGCGTGTTCGGGGTCAAGACCACCATCCCGTTCCACCTGGCCATCGTTGACCACCCGACCTTCCGCAGCGGGCACTTCGATACCGGGTTCGTCGCGGCCCACCCGGAGCTGACGCACTTCCCCGGCAAGCGCTCGGACCGCCAGCTGGCGGTGGCGGTTGCCGCAGCCCTCGCCGCCCACCACGGGTTATAACCCCGGCCACCGGACTGACCATGGACCGAGTTCACATCACCGATGTCACCCTGCGCGACGGCCACCAGAGCCTGATTGCCACGCGCATGCGCACCGAGGACATGCTGCCAATCTGCGAGCAGATGGACGCCATCGGCTTTCACTCGCTGGAGGCCTGGGGCGGTGCCACCTTTGATGCCTGCGTGCGGTTTCTCAAGGAGGACCCCTGGGAGCGGCTGCACCAGCTGCGGGCCGCGCTGCCGAACACCCCCCTGCAGATGCTGCTGCGCGGACAGAACCTGCTCGGCTATCGCCACTACGCCGACGACGTGGTGCGCGCCTTTGTCGAGCGCTCGGTCGCTGGTGGCATCGACATCATCCGCATCTTCGACGCGATGAACGACGCGCGAAACCTGCGCACCGCGATCGAGGCAACCCGCGAGGCCGACGCCCATGCCCAGGGCACGCTCTGCTACACCACCGGCCCGGTGCATTCGGCCGCCGAATTCGTCGCCCTGGGACGCGAGCTGGTCGCGATGGGCGCACAGAGCATCGCGATCAAGGACATGGCCGGGCTGCTCACCCCGAGCGCCACCCGCGAGCTGGTCACCGAGCTGGTGGATGCCCTGGACGTGCCGATCCACCTGCACGCCCACGCCACATCGGGGCTGTCCGAGCTGTGCCACTGGCAGGCCATCGAGGCCGGCTGCCGGCATATCGAGACCGCGATCTCGGCATTCGCCGGGGGCACCAGCCACCCGCCAACGGAGAGCCTGGTCGCCGCCCTCGCCGGCACCGAGCACGACACGGGCCTGGATCTGGTCGCGCTGCAGAAGATCGGGCTGTATTTCCACGAGGTGCGCAAGAAGTACCAGCGCTTCGAGAGTGAGTACACCGGCGTCGACACCCGCGTGCAGATCAACCAGGTGCCCGGCGGGATGATCTCCAACCTGGCGAACCAGCTGCGTGACCAGAACGCGCTGGATCACTTTGATGCGGTGCTGGAAGAGATCCCCCGGGTCCGCGAGGACCTGGGCTACCCGCCGCTGGTCACCCCCACCTCGCAGATCGTCGGCACCCAGGCGGTGATGAACGTCCTCGCCGGGGAGCGCTACAAGACCATCACCAACGAGGTGAAGCAATACCTGACCGGGCACTACGGCCGGGCGCCCGGCCCGATCAACAGCGTCGTGCGGCAACAGGCCATCGGCAATGCCGATGTCATCGATTGCCGCCCGGCCGACCTGCTGAATCCGGAGATGGCCACCCTGACTGACGAGATCGGAGACCTCGCCCGGGGCCCGGAGGATGTCCTGACCTTCGCCCTGTTCCCCGAGGTGGGTCGGCAATTCCTGGAGCAGCGCCGCGACGGCACGCTCAGCCCGGAACCGCTCAACCTGCCAGAGAACACCCAGGCCGGCTGCCCGGCCCCGGTGGAGTTCAACGTCACCTTCCACGGCGAGACCTATCACATCCAGGTCAACGGCTCCGGCCATCACCGGGAGGACACCCGCCCGATGTACGTGACGGTCGACGGGATGCCGGAAGAGGTCCAGATCGAGACCCTGGACAGCATCGAGACCGCCGGCAACGGCGGCGCCGAACGCAGCCGCGGGGCCAGCGGAGGCAAGAAGTCGCGCCGTGCGACCCGGCCGGGCGACGTCACCACCTCCATGCCCGGCACCATCATCGACGTGCTGGTGGCCGAGGGTGACAAGGTCGAAGCCGGGCAGCCAGTGCTGGTGCTGGAGGCGATGAAGATGGAATCCGAGATCGCCGCACCCGTATCCGGCACGGTCACCGCAGTGAACATCACCAAAGGGGCCGCCGCCAATCCGGACGACGCTCTGATCGAGATCGACGGCGACGATGGCTGATACCGCACGAAGACTGGTCCTCGCCTCCACCTCGCGCTATCGCGCCGAACTGCTGGAGCGGCTGCATCTGCCATTCGAGACCGCGCGCCCGGCGGTGGACGAGACCCCTCTGGCGCATGAATTGCCCGAGGCGATGGTGGCACGCCTGGCCGAGGCCAAGGCCCGGGCGGTCGCCGATGTCTATCCCGACCATCTGGTCATCGGCTCCGACCAGAACGCCAGCCACGCCGGGCAGGTCCTCGGCAAGCCCGGCGACAGCGTCCGCGCCGAGGCGCAACTCGCGGCGCTGTCCGGGGAAACGGTTACGTTCCACACCGGCCTGTGCCTGCTGGACACGGCCACCGGGAAGGTGCGGACAGGCCAGGTCCCGTTCACCGTGACCTTCCGCGAGTTGAGCCCCGAGGAGATCCGGCGCTACGTTGCACTGGACCAGCCGCTGGACTGTGCCGGCAGCTTCAAGTCCGAGGGGCTGGGCATCAGCCTGTTCGCGCGCATGAGCGGCGACGACCCGACCGCGCTGGTGGGGCTACCGCTGATCACCCTGGGAAACTGGTTGCGCGAAGCGGGTGTGGCCGTCCCGCCCGCAGCGGCCTGAACACCGGCCCGACAACGTCCAAGAACGGGCGCGCCCGCGTCTAGCCCCAGTCGTTCCGCGGCTTGTGCGCCAGGACCTGCACCACCGCGCCGCGCCCGGTATGGAAACGCCCCTCGATCACGTCGCGTTCGCGTTCCACGGCCTCTTCGAACTCCAGCCCTTCCAGTTCTTCGGTCAGCGCCTCCCGCTTCATCATCAATTCCGCAGTGGGCGGACCTCCCGTGCCCCATTCGAGTTGCGCCGGCGTATAGGCCTCGAGGATGAACACCCCGCCCGGGCGCAGGCCCGCGACCACCTCGGCGTGCAGGCGGCGCCGAACGTCCGGTGGCAAATGGCAAAAAATCGATACGATCAGATCCCAGGAGTCCGGCTCGATCGCGTAATCGGCGAGATCCGCCACCAGGGTCTCGATCTGTACCTCCCGGTCCTCGGCCAGGCGCTGGGCCTTCTGCAGGCCGACCGCGGAGCTGTCCACCGCCAGCACGTCGAAACCCTGCTGCGCAAGAAACACCGCGTTGCGGCCCTCCCCCTCGGCCAGGCACAGGGCCCGCCCGCGCGGCACGTTGGCCACTGCCGCGCGCAGAAAATCATTCGGTTCAGTGCCGTAGACGTAGTCGTCCTCGGCGTAACGTTCATCCCACATCCCTGCTCTCCTTCCGTTCCCGGGAATCTGTCCATTCGTGCCGTCTGCCAGGCACTCCTGACGTGGCGCGTGCTTGCGCTCGCGCGATTGCCGGAACCCCGGCTTTACCCTACTCTTGCGCGTCCCCAAGGACTCCAACGATCTTCGACACCATGAGCGAAACCCCCACGCTGCGCGCACGCCTGGAACACTTTATCGAGGCCCGGCTGACCCAGCGCTTCATCATTGGCCTGATCCTGCTGAACGCCCTGACCCTGGGGCTCGAGACCTCGGACACCGTAATGGGCTGGATGGGCCCGGTGATCCTGAGTGCGGACGCCATCATCCTGTCGATCTTTACCGCCGAAGTGCTGGCCAAGCTGTTCGTCTACCGCCTGCGGTTCTGGCGCAACCCGTGGAACGTGTTCGATTTCTTCGTGGTGGGGATCGCACTGATCCCGGCCTCGGGGCCATTTTCGGTGCTGCGCGTGCTGCGTCTGTTGCGCCTGGTCTCCATGGTGCCGAAGCTGCGCTTCATCGTGGAGGCGCTGCTGCGGGCGATCCCCGGCATCATCTCCATCATGGGATTGCTGGTGCTGATCTTCTACGTGTTCGCGATCATCGCTACCGGCCTGTTTGGTGAATCCTTCCCGCAGAAGTTCGGCACGCTCGGCGCCACCATGTACAGCCTGTTCCAGGTGATGACGCTGGAGGGCTGGTCCGAGGACATCGCCCGCCCGGTGATGGAAATCTACCCCTGGGCCTGGGCGTTCTTCGTGCCCTTCATCCTGATCGCCACCTTCACCGTGCTGAACCTGTTCATCGCCATCATCGTGGATGCCATGCAGCGCATGCACGACCGCTCGATGGAGATCGAGCAGCAGATGATCCACGACAGCGTGCACGAAGAGAACCAGGCCCTGCACGCGGAGATCCACGAGATACAGCAGGAAACCCTCAAGCTCCAGGAACGCCTGACCCGCATGCAAACCATGCTGGAGAAACGCGTACGTTAACCCCCTTTACTGCTCACTCGGCCCCGTCATTGCCGAACACACGGCGGTGTGCTTCAATATCGAAACATGAAGCACACTTAGGGTGGCGCCATGAAAGAGCTCAACGTCCGCGAAATGCGAGCCTCCATTGGGCATCTGGACGAAATCGTCCAGGCGTCCGGGGAAATCACCATCACCCGTCACGGAAAGCCCATTGCACGGGTCCTGCCCGTTCGTCGCGGGCGCCAGCGCCCCGACCACCACGAACTTCGCCAGCGCACCGGACCACTGGTTCCCTCGGAAACCCTCCTGAGGGAAGAACGTGACGAGCGCGGATGAACGGAGCTACCTCGACACCAGTGCCCTGGCCAAGTGGTATTTGAACGAACCGGGATCCGAGGCCTTCGTCGACTATCTGCAGCGCGTCGACGTCGCGATCATCAGCCGCCTGGTAGCGACCGAACTGCGGTCCCTGCTCGCACGACGCCGACGCATAGGGGAGCTGCCGCAGGAACTGGAAACGATCATCTTCGCCACCTTCCAGGACGACATCTCCAGCGCCTCGTTACAACTCTATCCCTTCGACGACTCACTGTTCGACGAAGCGACCAACCTGATCACCCGCTATCCCGAACATCCATTGCGGACGCTGGACGCGCTGCACATCGCAACCGCGCGCCACCATCAAATTCCGGTGATCGCCACCGCAGACAACGTCCTCGCGGATGCGGCTTCATCGATGGGGCTGACCGTTCGTCGATTCTGACGCCTCGGGCATCCAACCTATCCGTAGGCAGGATGCCGATGAGCGCAGCGAATCGCATCGCGACCCAAACGCCTGGGTGACGGTGCGTTTCGCTTTGCTCTACGCACCCTACGGTAGACCACAGACTGGCAGGGGCGGGGCCCCGCCGGAATCAGGCGTTAACGGCGGCCGGCTCGGCAGCGCGTTCGCCCAGACGGCGGCCGGTGGCGTTCAGGACGGCCTGCAGCGTGGCGGCAGTGGTGTCCTCGCCCAGGGCGACGCCCACGGAGCGTTCGCCATCGACCTGCACGTCCACGGCGGCCATGGCACGCGCCTCGGTGCCGGACTCCATCGCGTGCTCGTCGAAGTGGGTGACCTTCACCTGCACGCCACGCTCGGCCTCCATGGCGGAGGTCAGCGCCGCGACCGCGCCGTGGCCCTCGCCCCGCAGGCGGGATTCACACCCGGGCGGGCCCATGGTCGCATCCAGCCGCACCACAGGACCGTCCTTCTCGATCTCGTAACGCACCAGATCCCAGCCGGTAACGGGCGTCAGGTAATGCTTTTCGAACAGCTCGTGGATGCGTTTCGAGGAGACCTCGATCTGCGAGGTCTCGGCATCCTTCTGCACGATGCGGGCGAACTCGATCGCCAGCCAGCGCGGCAATTCGATGCCGTAGTCGCGCTCCAGCACATGCGTGACCCCACCCTTGCCGGACTGGCTGTTGATGCGCACGACCTCCTCGTAACGCCGGCCCAGATCGCTCGGGTCGATCGGCAGGTAGGGCACGTTCCAGTGGCCGCCCTTCTCCTTGTAATGCGCCAGGCCCTTGCGGATCGCGTCCTGGTGGCTGCCGGAGAAGGCGGTGTAGACCAGCTCGCCCGCCCACGGGTGGCGCGGGTTGATGGGCATGTCGGTGCACTCCTTGTACACGTCCATCAGCCGCTCCATGTCGGACAGGTCAATGGTCGGGTCAATGCCCTGCGAGTACAGGTTCATGCCGACGGTGACCAGATCCATGTTGCCGGTGCGCTCGCCATTGCCAAACAGCGTGCCCTCCAGGCGATCGGCCCCGGCCAGCAGCCCCAGCTCGGCCGCGGCCACGCCGGTGCCCCGGTCGTTGTGCGTATGCAGCGACACGCAGAAATGCTCGCGGTACTGCACGTGGTCGCAGAACCACTCGACCTGGTCGGCAAAGACGTTCGGCGTGGCGGACTCGACCGTGGCCGGCAGGTTGATCACGACCTTCTGGCCCTGGTCCGGGCGCCAGATCGCATTCACCGCATCGACCACCTCGACCGCGAAGTCCAGCTCGGTGGTGGAGAAGCTCTCCGGCGAGTACTGGAAGATCCAGTCGGTCTGCGGGTACTTCGCCGCGTAATCCCGCACCCAGCGCGCACCGTTTTCGGCAATGCCGCGCACGCCGTCGCGATCCATGCGGAAGACCTGCTCGCGCTGCGCCGGGTTGGTGGAGTTGTACACGTGCACCACCGCGCGCGGGGCGCCCTCCAGCGCCGCGAAGGTCTTCTGGATCAGGTCCTCGCGCGCCTGGGTCAGCACCTGGATGTACACGCCCTCGGGGATCCGGTCTTCATCGATCAGGCGGCGGGTAAAGTCGTAGTCGATCTGCGAGGCGGACGGGAAGCCGATCTCGATCTCGGTCAGACCGATCCCCACCAGCACCTCGAAGAAGCGCATCTTCTGCTCCACGCTCATCGGGTGCACCAGCGCCTGGTTGCCGTCGCGCAGGTCCACCGCGCAGAAACGAGGGGCGGCCGTGGTGCGCTGCGCCGGCCAGCGCCGATCGGACTTGTCGATCGGCGGGAACGGGGCGTACTTGGTGTGATCGAAGGCCATCGTGTTCGTCTCCTGTAAGGGGCGCGGCCTCGCCGTGTGGTCGGGTGCCACGCTCCGGATTTCTATCTGTGCACTATCCTAACGCATTGCCCCCGGCATAACCTTGCGTTTTTCCCTAAGAGCTCAATAGTTGCGCACTATCCTTGCGCAATAAAGCCACTTTAGAGCAATATTCAACCATGAAACCCGAACCACACCGACTCGACCGCTATGACCGCCGCATCCTCGAGATCCTGCAGGAGGATGCGAGCCTGTCCAATCAGGCCCTGGCCGATCGCGTGGGGCTCAGCCCCTCCCCCTGTCTGCGTCGGGTGCGTGCGCTGGAACAGGCCGGCGTCCTGTTGAGCCGCGTAGCCCTGCTGGATCGGCGCAGCCTGGGGTTGGAGCTGACCGCCCTGATCCATATCGGCATGGACCGCCACACCCCGGAGCGCTTCGCCCACTTCGAGGAGACCGTGGCGAGCTACCCCGAGGTCCAGCACTGCTACCTGATCACCGGCCAGTCGGCGGACTACATGCTGCAGGTGGTCGTCCCCGACATGGATGCCTACCAGGAATTCCTGCTGCGCCGGATCACCCGACTGGAGGGCGTGGACAGCGTCCATTCCAGCTTCGTGCTGCGCCGCGTGGTCGACCGCACCGCCCTGCCACTGGACTACACCCCCACCTGAATACCACCTCAAGACCCAGGGCGGATTGACCACGAAGGCACGAAGAAAGGCAACGGCCGGCAGGATTTGATGAGCGAAGCGAATCGCATCGTGTAGCCATCCCAAGGGTGGCGAGGTTCCCGGATCGATGCGTTTCGCTTCGCTCAACAGCATCCTACGCCCGGCCCGCGACACCTCCCTGGGTTTTCTCCGTAATCCTCTGTGGCGCAACTGCCCTTGACCTTCTTCGTGCGCTTCGTGGTGGAACAAACCGGCCGTCAGGAGCAAACACGCACTCCGGATGGATGCGCCGCTCTTGTCCTCGCGCCAGCGACCCCTGTACTGTATATATAGACAGCAACCGGAGGGTGCCCCGTGTCGCTCACTGCACGCCAGCAAGCCATCTTCGACTACATCGCCGAGACCATCGCCACCCAGGGCACGGCACCGACCCGCAGCGAGATCGCCCGGGCCTTCGGCTTCCGCTCGCCCTACGCGGCCGAGTGCCATCTGAAGGCCCTGGAGAAGAAAGGCGCGATCGAACTGCTGGGCGGCACCTCCCGCGGCATCCGCCTGCCGGGCGCCGCCCGTGGCGCACCGGCCGAACTCCCTCTGGTCGGGCGCGTCGCCGCCGGCTCGCCGATCCTTGCCACCGAGCATATCGAGCGCCACTATCGGGTCGACGACGCCCTGTTCCGCGGCCGCCCGGACTATCTCCTGCGCGTACACGGCGAGAGCATGCGCGACGCCGGCATCCTCGACGGCGACCTGCTGGCCGTGCGCCAGACCCCGGAGGCCCGGCCCGGCCAGATCGTGGTCGCCCGCATCGAGGACGAAGTCACCGTCAAGCGCATCGCGCAGGACGGCCCGAAGGTACGCCTGCTCCCGGAGAACCCCGACTTCGCCCCCATCGAGATCGACCTCGAGCGCCAGGAACTGGCCATCGAGGGGATCGGCGTGGGCGTGCTGCGCGATCTCGACCCGCAGGCCTAGGGAAACACTGACTCATGTACACACTCGCGTTGGCACCCCAGGTTTTCCGAGACAAGGCGCGTCGTGCAACAGGTAGTGGTTCTACCTGCCCGTTTTTGATGGATTCGGGGCGCAACGCAGGATCGGGGAACCTGGGGCGCCAACCCCACAAACGATTGAAGGCAGGGGCTCGGCCGCCCATTGTTGATGAAAACGGGCGCGGGAACGGCGTTGCGGCTCCCTTGTGCAGAATGACTGCACCGCAGTCACCGCGCCTTGTTCGCACGCAAAAGCGACTCGAGCGCGAGCGTGTACATGAATCAGTGTTTCCCTAAGCCATGAGCGCGCTGGATACCCTGCTCGACCACCCGGCGCTTTGGCGCGGCCGCAGTGCGGCTCCGGCCACGGATGCCCCGGTCTGGCCCAGCGGCCATGCGGAGCTGGATCGGGCCCTGGGCGGCGGCTGGCCGCGCGGCCAGTTGATCGAACTGCTGGGCGCCCCGTTCGGCTGCGGCGAGACCCGGCTGCTGGTCCCCATGCTCGCCGCCTGCGGCCGCGAGGGCTACTGGATCGCGCTGATCGCACCGCCGGCCACGCCCTGGCTACCCGGCTGGCAGACCCTCGGCATCCCGCCGGAGCGGGTCCTGCTGATCCATACCGAGCATGATCGCGACACCCTGTGGGCCGGCGAGCAGTGCCTGCGCGACCCGGCGTTCGGCGTCCTGCTCGCCTGGCTGCGCGGCCCCGTGGAGACGGCCCTGCTGCGCCGGTTGCGTCTGGCTGCCAGCGAGAGCCGGGCCTGCGCGATCCTGTACCGGCCACCAAACGCCGCGGCACAGCCTTCGCCGGCCCACCAGCGCCTGCGCTGGCAGCCCGCGGCCTCCGGCCTGGAACTGCACTGCCTGAAGGGGGCCGGCCACTGGGCCCGCTCCGGCCACCCCCTGCAGGTTCCCGAACCACCGGAGGCCTGAGATGGGCCAGCCTGCCCGTCCCTCGCGTGCGACCACACACCCGGAGCCGGTCCGACAACAACTGAGCCTGCTTCCGGCCACAGCCCTGTCCGCCACCGCACCCCGGCCACCGGAGACGCATACCGCCAACCGCGCCGCCCGGCCGCGGCAGGAACACTGGATGGCAATCGACCTGCCGCACCTTGCGCTGGATGCGCTGGCCCGGACGGAGCCGGACCCCGGGCGGCTGCAGCGCCCCCTGCTGGTGGTGGAATCCGACCCTGCCCCCCGGGTGCACGCCGCCAACCGCGCCGCCCGCCAGGCGGGTGCCCGCCCCGGCATGGCGCTGGGGGATGCCCTGGCGGTGCTGGATACCCCGGAACTGATCGAGCATGCCCCGGACACCCTGCAGGCCCAACTGGAGATGCTGGCCGGCGTACTGCTGCGGTTCTCCGATCACGTGCACCCGGAGCCGGAGGCACAGCGCATCCTGGTGGAGGTCGGGCGCAGCCGCCGCCTGTTCGGCGGCCTCGAGACCCTGCGCGACCAGGCGCGGGACACCCTGACCGAACTGGGCTTCCATCCCCGTATCGGACTGGCCCGCAGCCCCGCCGCCGCGCGCCTGCTGGCCCGCCTGCGCAACCCCGCGATCGCGGAAGACCCCGAGGCCCTGCGCCGCATCCTGTCCCCGGTTCCGCTGGAGGCCCTGCCGCTGGCCGCCGCGACCCGCGAGGGCCTGCGCGCCGTGGGCCTGCGCCAGTTGGGCGATCTGCTGCGCCTGTCGCGCCCCGAACTGGCCCGACGCCACGGACCGGAGTTGCTGGACCTGCTGGACCGACTGCTGGCGCGGCGCGCGGAGACCCTGCCCCGCTTTGCGCCACCCCCGTTGCTGGATCTGTCCCTGCGCCTGGAGCACGAGATCCACGCCACGGCGACCCTGGCCTTCCCGCTCAAACGGCTGCTGCGCCAGGCCGAGGCGCAGTTGCGCGGCCTGAACCGCAGCCTGCAGGGGATGACACTGGAACTGGCCCACCGCGAGGCGTATACCCGCATCTCACTGGAGCGCGGGCAGCCGGGCATTCGCACCGACGAGTGGCTGCCCCTGTGGCAGACCCGACTGGATCGCGAGACCCTGCCGGCGGCGGTGATCGGCCTGCGCCTGCAGGCACCCCGCTTGCTGGACCCACCGGCCCGGGGCGACAGTCTGCTCGCCGCAGACCCGGCGAGCAGACCACCGGCCGATCAGCTACCCGCCGTGCTGGCTCGCCTGCGCGCCCGGCTGGGCGAGCAGGCCGTCGCCCGTCTGATCAACCGCCGCACACCGAGACCGGAGGACGCCCAGCGGCCGCGACACGATCTCGCCACCACCCCGGCCCCCACCGCTCCAACCCCGGGCCAACGGGCCTGCGGAACTGCCCTCTGGCTACAGGGCCCCGAGCCCGCCGCGCCCCCCGACCAGCCCCAATGGCTGGGACGACTGGAAGACGGCTGGTGGGATCACGGCCAGGACGCGCGCCGCGACTACGCTTGCAGCCGCGACCGTCAGGGCCGCCGGCTCTGGCTGTACCGCTGCCTGCGCAGCGGCCAGTGGTATCGCCAGGGTTACTGGGGCTGAGGGGGACCCCGCGTCAGCGGTGGTATTCGCCCGCGCGCTCCGGCTGGTACTCGACCTCCTCGATGCGCACGTGCATCTGCCCCCCGCCCGGGCGCGGCCACTCGATCTCGTCGCCCTCGGACAGGCCCAGCAGCGCACTGCCCACCGGCGCCAGGATCGACAGCGTGCCGCCACTCTCGTCCACATCACGTGGGTACACCAGTGTCATCGAAAACTCGTCGCCGGACTCGATCACCCGGAACCGGACCTTCGAGTTCATCGTCACCACCGAACCCGGAACCTCGTGCGAATCCACGACATCCGCGCGATCCAGTTCGGACTCGAGATCGGCCTTGCCGGGGAAACTACCATCCGGAAGCGACTCCAGCAGCTTGTCCAGGCGCTCCATGTCCGTGGTGGAGACAATGATCTTCGGCTTGTTCACTTTCTTACTCCAGAATGCAGAACGCGCCTCCGGGGAGACGCGCCAGGCAAATAATATTCAGGGAATTTCCGGAAACCGGGAAACTTACTCGGGAGACTAGCCAAGACCCGGCAAAAAAGCCATAGCGCCCATCACCGTGCTCGTAAGCGGGAGCCGCACATAGGGAGACGCTGATTAATTCGCACGTCCGCGCTCGATCGATTTTGCTCGCTGACAAGGCGCGGTGAGCGAAGTGTAGCCGAGCTACATAAGCAAGCCGCAACGCGGTCAGCGGGCCCATTGTCGTCAACAACGGGCGGCCGAGCCCTCAAGGGGTTGGCGCCCCATTTTCCCCGATCCTGCGTTGCGGCGTTTGACCGTAGAGTGACTACGGCGCTGCGCACCGCGCCTTGTCTCGGAAAAAACGGGGCACCAACGCGGACGTGCGAATTAATCAGCGTCTCCCTGGCCTTTGCCTTGCGCCCTCACCGAGGCCAGGTCTCCCGCCACGCCGCGTAGCCCCCGCGCAGCACATGCGCATTGATACCCATCGTGCGCAGGCTGTCGGCCACGAGCTGGGACCGGCCGCGACCGCCACAGAACACCACGACGGGCTGGTCCGCATCCGCCATATGAGACTCGATACCGGCCTCTAGCTTGGGCCGCGGGATATTGATCGCGCCCGCGATCGTCCCCGCGGCCGCCTCCTCGGGCTGGCGCACATCCACCAGCAGAAACGGTTTCTCTTCCTCGAGCCAGCGCGCCACCTCCCCTGGTTCCAGATGCGGCAGGCTTTGTTCCAGCTCGCGAATACGCTTCTCGAAAAGACTCACAGGAGGACTCCGTTGGCTGCGTGAACCGCAAGTTTAGCGCGCGCCCGGGTCACAACGACGGACGTACCAGCAGTGGGACCACCCGAAGGGTGAACAGGACCAGCCCGACCAGCGCCGCCACCGCACCCACCGCCGTTAACATCGCAACGCCCAGGATCCAGCCGAGCCCCATGCCCAGCACGGCCAGATGCACCAGGACCTGCGGCATCCAGGCCCACAGCCAGCCACTGGCGATCGGGTGGCCGGTAAAGCGCGGCAGCATGTGCTCGCCAAGCCCCATGATCAGCAACAGAAGAAAACCCAGGGTAAAGCCGTGCAGCGCGGCCGGACGCGCCGCACCCTCGAGGAAGAACCCGCCCAGTGGCAACGCGGCACCCGCGATCAGCAGCCAGATCATCGCGCCCAGCACCGAGGCCCGGCTGGAGGCCGACAACCCCAGCCCGACATGGCGCGCGGCCTTCTGTGTGCGTTCCGGGGCCCCCGCCACCAGTGCGGTCGCGGCGGTGCGATCCAGCAGCCCAATATGCTTGAGCTCGCCATCCACCACCACGGCCGGGATCGACCGGATGCGCAGCCGGGTCGCCAGTTCGCGCCCTTCGGGCTGGCCCATGTCGACCACCGCGAAGTCGATCTGTTTGTTTTCCGCCACCTCGCGCCAGATGCGCTCGGCATCGTGGCAGGAGGCACACCACTCGGATACCAGCAGCTCTACCTTCATGATTCCGGCCTTAAGGAAACACTGATCCATGTACACACTCGCGCTCGAGTCGCTTTTGCGTGCGAACAAGGCGCGGTGACTGCCGTGCAGTCATTCTGCACAAGGGAGCCGCAACGCCGTGCGCACGCAAAAGCGGCCGAGCCCCTGCTTTTCAATGGCTTGTGGGGTTGGTACCCCAGGTTCCCCGATCCTGCGTTGCGCCGCTTGCGGGTAGAACCACTACCCGCTGCGCACCGCGCCTTGTCTCGGAAAACCTGGGGTACCAACGCGAGTGTGTACATGGATCAGTGTTTCCTTAGTCCGCGCAGCGCATGCAGTGGATGTCGTAGCGATCGACCCATTGTTTCAGACCGGCAATCGCCTCGGCCCCGGTATGTAGCCGCTCCAGCGCCGCTTCCGGATCGTCCGGGCGCATCACCACGACCCAGGCATCGGTATAGGGGGCCACGTTCACCAGCCCCGGATCGGCCTCCACGGCCGGATTGATGCGCTCAATGGTGCCGTCGAACGGCGTAGGGATGCCCCCCGCCCACTTGCCGGACTCCAGCCGCGCCACCGGCTTGCCCGCGGCGCGGTGCGAACCCGGCTTGCGAAAGCGGAAGTACTGCACCCGCCCCGCCATGGTCTGGGCGGGATCGGTAATCCCGAGGGTAAAGGTGCCGTCGTCCTCCGGACGGACCCAGACATAATCCAGGTCATAGAACAGGTCGTCCGGCAACTCGCAGCCGTTGTATTCCGTATGACTCATTACGCCCCCTTCGGACCGTAGTGACGCACGGTGAGTGCGATGTTCAGTGCGAACAGGATCATCGCCCCCCAGGCCATCGCCCCGCCGACCGCGACGGTCGGGTTATGAAAGACCAGCCAGCCCGCGATCATCACCAGGAGCCCGAGATTCGCCAGCAGGAACTGCACATGGCCCAGGCGCTCGGAGAACAGCGAACGTCCGGAAAAGCGCGGCAACACATGCAGACCCACGCCATAGATCATCATGGTCACGAACCCCAGCAGCATCAGGTGGCCATGGATGCGCGGCACATTGCCGGGGATCAGGCCGGGATGGGCCAGCCAGAGGATGCCGAGCAGCCCGCCCAGCAGGGCATAGGCGAGGGCCGCGAGGATGAACATCCGGTTCCGAGGGTGCATCAAAAGCTCCAGGCCAGGTTTCGCACAGCATACTTTAAGCTATATTCAATTTACATTGATCAAGATCAAGACGGGGCGCGAGCGCTTCGGCGAAAGTCGCCTGCTTGTTGACCACTCTGCGAAGGTCCGATACCCCATGCACGCGCAACTCCACGAAAGTGTTCCCGGATTCCAGCAGCCCATCGAGTTGCTGCGGGCGTGCCATCGCCGAATCCTCAACTCTCTGGACATCCTCGAGCGCCTGCCCGCCCATTTGGCCGACAAAGGCGCCGACGAAGAGGCCCGAGGCGCCGCGCAACGGGTCCTGAACTACTTTCACGAGGCAGCGCCCAACCACCACGCGGACGAGGACCAGGACCTGTTCCCCGTGCTGCGCCAGCACTGTGGCCACCCCGAGAGTCATCCACAACTGTGCGAATGGCTGGACCGCCTGACCGCCGAACATGACGAGATCGAGGCCGGCTGGGATCGACTGGAGCCGGCCCTGCAACGCATCGCCGCGGGCCAGCCGGCGGACCTCGACGGGGCCGACGCCTGGATACGCCAATACCGCATCCACCTCGATCTGGAAGAGCGCGCCGTACTCCCCTTTGCCGAGCACCTGCTAAGCCCGGAAGACCGCCGCGCCATCGGTGCCGCCATGGCCGCACGCCGGGGCATCGCGAGCGCAGACCGTGGCTGATTTCGTACTCGACCTCCGCGGCCTGGCCGAACATGCCCACACCCGCGCCTACTACACCCTGCGCGAACTGCGCAGCGGTCAGGTCTTCGAGGTCTGGCTGGATCAGGAACCGAAGATGCTGATGGACGCGGTCAGCCTGCAGCTGCGTCAGGCCATCCACTGGCGGGTGCTCGAAGACGGCCCGCCCTTGTGGAAGCTCGCGGTACAACGCCGCGAGGACGTCGCCCCGGTGGACCTGGTCGACCTGCTGGAACGCGATCACCTGCGCATCGACCGCCTGTTCGCCAGCGCCCTGCACAAGGTCAACGCCGGCGACCTCGAAGGCGCAGCGCCGGATTTCCACGCCTATGTCGACGGCCTGCGGCGCCACGTGGAGGTGGAAAACGACCTGATCGTCCCCCTGCTGGACCTGCCCCGCAGCCCGAACGGCCAGGATCCCACCTCGATCATGCTGCGCGAGCACGACGAGATCCTGGAACAGACCGCGATGCTGGAACACGAATTCAGCGAAGGCGCGGACGAGGCCTGGGCCGTGGCCCCGTTCTTCGCCCTGATCTCCGGCGCGCTGGCCAAGCACGAAGGCCGCGAGGAACAGAACCTGTTCCCGCACTGGAGCCGCGCCCTGCGCGAACAGCCCGATGCCGCCGCCGAGCTGCTCCAGCGCGCACAGACCCTGCTGACGGCACCCGACCCGGCACCCCACAGCAACTGAGCGCCCCGCATGGCTGCGCGGCCGCCGCAGCCCGGCACTCGTGTCAATCCACGGCTTCCCGGGCGCGATGCGGCGCCGACAGGCGCGCCAGCGCCCAAAGCCCCAGCAACGGGCCGGGCAGCAACAGCCACAGGACCCAAACCCCGCCATCCGCCCATAACCAGCCGGTCAGCCAGATGCCCGGCAGGGTCAGCGCAAAGCCGATTGCATTCATCACGCTCAACGCGGAACCCACGGCATCCTCCGGCGCGCTGTCCGCGGCCAGCGCGGAGAACTGGGGCGAGTCCGCGATCACCGTGAGCCCCCACAGCGCCAGGAGGCCGAACAGCAACCAGGGCGACTGCCCCGCAAGCAGCGGGTACAGCAGACAGGCCAGGCCCGAGGTTGCCAGTGCCACCCGCGCCACACGCAGGCTTCCCAGGCCCCGACTCAGGCGCCCACCCCAGACACAGCCCGCCAGACCCAGCGCGATCACGCCAAAGGCCAGCCACGGAATCAGGGCCGCATCGGCCTCCATCCGTGCGAGCTCACGGGCTACCAGCAGAGGCACCAGCGTCCAGAACGCATACAGTTCCCAGCAGTGCCCGAAGTAGCCCCCGGCCACGGCGCGAAAATCCCGCCGTGCCAGGGCATGGAAGCCCTTCCCGAGCCCCGGCGTGCGCCCCGGTGGCGGCAGATGCGGGCCATCGCCCAGACGCAGGATCATCAGCGCGGCCAGCAGGGCCAGGCCCGAGGCCAGAAGCACGGGCACCGCCCACGGGAAATCGAGCGTGGCGCCACGCAGCAGATGCGGGAGCGCGGTCCCCAGGGTCAGCATTCCGAGCAGCCAGGACAGCGCCCAGCCCTTGTACTGCGGGGTCCAGCCGATCACCAGCTTCATGCCCAGCGGATAGACCCCGGCCAGTGCCAGCCCGACCAGAAAGCGCGTCAGCAGGGCCAGCTCCCAGACGCCGGCGAGCAGGATGAAGATGGCGTTGAGTCCGGCCCCGAAAAGCGCCGAAATGGCGAACACACGACTGGCGCGAAAGCGATCCGCCAGCCCCGTGGCGGCGACCGCCAGGGTCCCGGTGATGAAACCGAGCTGGGTGGCCATCGTGAGCCAGCCGATCTCGGCGGGCGACCACCCCAGTGCCTGCTGCAGCGACAGCCCGACCCCGTTGACCGAAAACCACAGCGACGTCCCGAATAGCTGCGCCACCACGATCACCGCCAGCGGATGGCGGCGGATCATGTCAGCCATCGAGGGATGCCGCCCCGAAGGACACCACGCGGCTCAACGACTGGCGCCGCGTATCCAGCGCTTCAGCAACGCGACCAGGGCACCCCCGGAGACCAGGCCCAGCAGGTAGATTCCGACAATCAGCAGCGCCAGTGGCAGGGTTACGTACAGGGTGAGGAAGTTGAGCGTTACGAGACGCAGGTTCTGGATCGCAAAGATCGCAACCACCGCGACGAACACGATAATCAACAGGGTGTACAGGTAACGCATGGGACCTCCCTGGTCAGTCGGACATGCCTCTCAGGTTCCGGCGCCCCGCCGCGGGCGTCAACCGGCCGGGCGGTGGGTTTCAGGCCTCGGCGTGGGTGCAGTGCCGCCGCACCGGACAGGCATCACAGCGCGGCCGTGGCCGGCAGCGCTCCTTGCCATGTTCCACGATCAGCGCATGCAGGTCGTTCAGCGCCGCCACATCCGGCCCCAGTGCCACCTCGACGTGCTCGCGCAGCGCATCGTACGAAGCCCGTGCCTGCGGCAGGTCCAGACGCTCGAACAACCGGCGGGTATAGGCATCCACCACGAACACCGGGCGCTCGAAGGCGTACAGCACGATATCGTCGGCCGTCTCCGGCCCGACACCCTTGACCCCCAGCAGCGCCGCGCGCAGCGCGTCGGTGTCCAGCGCCGCCAGCCCCTCGATCCCGCCGGACGCCTCCAGGAAGGCCAGCAGGTGGCGCAAGCGATCCGCCTTCACGTTGAAATAGCCACTGGGACGAATGTGTTCGGCCAACTCTTCCCGGCTCAGGGCCATCAAGCCCTCCGGCGACAGCGCGTCGATACCGCGCAAGTTGGCCAGCGCCTTCTCGACGTTGGTCCAGCTGGTGTTCTGCGTCAGCACCGCACCGACCATCACCTCGAACGCCGTCTCCGCCGGCCACCACTGCAGGTCGCCGTACTCCGCGCGCAGGGCATCCAGGAGCTCGGGGATCCGCACGGGGGCTACCGCTGACGGCTACCGCCCGGTTTGCCACCGCCGCCCGAGCGGCCGCCGGGTCGACCTCCCGCAGGCTTCGCGCCCCGGGAGCCGCCGCGCCCCGCGGGGGACGAAGACTTGCCCGGCTTCTTCGGCGGCGACGAACTCCAGCCGTCCTCGCGCGCCGCCCGGCTGGTGCGGGCCTTGCCCGCCGGCGCCGCCTTGCCGGGGCGTTGATCCCGCGGTTTGCCGCGCGGATCGCGTCGCGGGCCGCCGCGACCGCGCGTGCGCACGGATTCCGGCACGGGCAGGTCCGCCGCCTCGTACAACCCGGCCACCTCGCGGGTCTCCAGATCCCGCACCGCACCGGTCTTCAGCCCGTGCCCGAGGACCACCGGCCCGTAGCGCACCCGGATCAGGCGGCTGACCGTGACCCCGACCGCATCCCACAGGCGGCGCACCAGCCGGTTGCGGCCTTCGCTGACCACCACATGAAACCAGTGATTGGCGCCTTCCCCACCCTGCTCTTCCAGACTGTCGAAACGGGCCGCGCCATCCTCCAGTTCCACGCCTTCGCGCAGCATGTCCTGGGTCGCCGGCGGCACCTCGCCCAGCACGCGCACCGCGTACTCGCGTTCCAGGGCCATGCTCGGGTGCATCAGCCGGTTGGCCAGTTCGCCATCGGTGGTGAACAGCAGCAGGCCCGAGGTATTCAGATCCAGCCGGCCCACGGCCACCCAGCGCTGCCCCTTCAACCGCGGCAGGCTGGCAAACACCGGCCGCCGCCCCTCGGGGTCCGAGCGGCTGCAGATCTCGCCCACCGGCTTGTGATACACGATCCACCGATGCGGATGCTCCGGGCGCCGCACGATGCGCCCGCGCACGCGGATCACGTCGTGCTCGTCGACCTGGTCGCCCAGCTTCACGGTGCGGTTGTTCACCTGCACCTCGCCGCGCTCGATCCAGCCCTCGATCTCGCGCCGCGAACCCAGCCCACGCGCCGCCAGGACCTTCTGTACCCGCTCCGACATTCCCGGAACTCCAGCAACTCATTAAGATGGACGCCACGATACACCAACAGGACGTTGCCATGACCGATTCCGCGCCGGAAACCACGCCCGTCAAGACACCGCTGAACATCGCCGTGCTCACCGTCTCCGACAGCCGCGAACTCGCGGAGGACCGTTCCGGCGACGCCCTGGTGGAACGCCTTGAAAGCGCCGGTCACCGGCTGGCCGAGCGCAAGATCGTGAAGGACGACATCTATGCCATCCGCGCCGAACTCTCGCGCTGGATCGCCGATCCCGCTATCGACGCGGTGCTGACCACCGGCGGCACCGGCATTACCGGCCGCGACGGCACCCCCGAGGCCGCCTCGGTCCTGCTGGACAAGGCCATCGAGGGCTTCGGCGAGCTGTTCCGCATGCTCTCCTTCGACGAGATCGGAACCTCCAGCCTGCAGTCACGGGCCCTGTCCGGCGTTGCCAACGGCACCTACCTCTTCGTCCTGCCCGGCTCCACCGGCGCCTGCCGCACCGCCTGGGACCGCATCATCCAGGCCCAGCTCGACGACCGCACCATGCCCTGCAACCTCACCATGCTGATGCCGCGCCTGAAGGAAGTTTGACGAGACACGATCAATCCGGGGCCGGCCCGGACTCGTCGGGCGCGAAGCATACCGGCGAGGCGCGCTCGCCCGTTGGTTCCTCCTCGGCGCGTTCGGCGTCGAGGAGAGCGCCAAGGGCCGCCGCATGGCTGTGCTCGACGTCCCGGGTTGCCGTCAGCAGCGTCAGGCGGCCGCGACGGGCATACCCCAGCAAGCGGCCCCAGGCCTCGGGCGCCGCTCCCAGTTCCGCCCGGTACCGGCGACAGAACTCGCGCCAGCGCTCCACATCGTGGCCGAACCAGCGTCGCAGGTCGGTGGACGGAGCGAGCGACTTTTCCCAGGCGTCCAGCAGGAGCGCCGACTTTTTCACCCAGCGCGGCCACAGGCGGTCGATCAGCACACGCGTCCCATCCCCGGGATCGACCGGGTCATAGACGCGCCGGATCCGCACCCGTTCCATACGGCCATTACCGGTCCACGTGGGTCTGCAACCAGTACTCCAGCAGGGCGGCGTGCCAGAGCTTGGAGCCCTGGATGCGGGTGAAGTACTGATCAGGCGCGTCCAGCAGCTTGTCGATGTAGGCCGGCTGATAGAGGCCCCGCTCGCGCGAGGCGCGCGAGGTGAGGATGTCGCGCATGAACTCGAGGAAATCGCCGCGCACGTACTTCAGTGCCGGCACCGGGAAGTAGCCCTTGGGCCGGTCCAGCACCGCGTCCGGTAGCCGGCCACGAGCGATGCGGCGCAGCACGTCCTTGCCGCCATCGCCCAGCTTCAGATGCGGCGGCATCGCGGCGGCGGTCTCGACCAGCTCGTGGTCCAGGAACGGCACCCGCGCCTCCAGGCCGAAGGCCATGGTCATGTTGTCCACGCGCTTGACCGGGTCGTCCACGATCAGCGTGGTCACGTCCAACGCCAGCACGGCGTCGATGAAGGAATCCGCGCGGTCGGTCTCGAGTTCGGCGAACTGCTCGCGCAGCCAGTCACCAGTGACGTCGTTCGCCGGCGGGTGACGCAGCATCTCGGCCATCTCCGGATGATCGCGGTCGAAGTAGTGGCGCCGGAAGCGCTCTACCCAGTCGCCATGGCGATCCTCCGCCATCTGCGGATACCAGAAGTAGCCGCCGAAGACCTCATCGGCGCCCTGACCGGACTGCACGACCTTCACATGCTGCGAGACCTGCTCGGACAGCAGGTAGAACGCGACCGCATCCTGGCCGAACATCGGCTCGGCCATGGCACCCACCGCCTCCGGCAACCGGGCCAGCACCTGGTCGTTGGGGATCAGCGTGGCCTGATGGTCGGTCGCATAGCGCTCCGCGACGGGGTCGGAATACTCAAACTCGGAGCCCTTCTCCTCCGGCTGATCTTCGAAGCCGACGGTAAAGGTGCGCAGATCCTGCGCACCCTCCTCCATCGCCAGCGCGACCAGCAGGGAGGAATCCAGCCCACCGGAGAGCAGCACGCCGACGGGCACATCGGCCACCTCCAGCCGCTTGCGCACCGCCTGGCGCAGCGAATGCTCGATGCGTTCCTGCCACTCGCCGTCCGATACCGGCTCGGACGGGCGGTGTGCATGCAGCGTCCAGTAGCGCTGCAACCGCTCCTGGCCCCGCGCGTCGATGCTCAGATAGTGCCCCGGCTCCAGCTTGCGGATGCCGCGCAGCACGGTGCGCGGCGCGGGCACCACCGCGTGCAGCGAGAACAGCATGTGCAGGGCCTCCGCATCCAGCTCGGTGTCCACGTCGCCGGCCGCAAGCAGCGCCTGGGTGTTGGAGGCGAAGCGGATGCCCTCGCCGACGCGGGCCAGGTACAGCGGCTTGATGCCCATGCGGTCGCGTGCCAGCAACAGACGCTGGGCGTTGCCATCGAACAGTGCGAACGCGAACATCCCATGCAGTCGGGCGACGATGCCCTCGCCCCACTCGGCGTAGCCGCGCAGGATGACCTCGGTGTCGCCGGTGGAGAAGAAGCGGTGGCCGCGTCCTTCCAGTTCGCTGCGCAGCGCACGGAAGTTGTAGATCGCGCCGTTGAACACCAGCGCAAGCCCGGTCTCCGGATCGAACATCGGCTGGTGCGCGCGCTGCGACAGGTCCAGGATCGACAGCCGCCGGTGGCCGAGGGCGACCCGACCAGAAGCCCACAGGCCGTCGGCATCCGGCCCGCGCCGTTCCAGACAGGGCAGCATGCGCGCGACCGCCTCGCCGCTCGCGCGCCGTTCACCCCAGACGAATTCTCCTGCGATCCCGCACATGATTGGTTCCTTGCTGGTTGGGATTTCTTGGGTTGTGCTTCGTGGCCATCGTCCGACGCGGGCGGGGCTTCGCGGGCAAACCCGCTCCCCCAAGCGGCGATCAGGACGATCGCTCGGTTCGAAACGCCTGCTCCAGTGCGTCCATCAGGGACTGACTGGCCGCGCCGGCGCGGTCGCGATCGGCATGTGTAATGTAGAACGGCACCGCATGCCGCGCCCCGGCCTCCAGATTCAGTTCGACCAGGCCTCCCGCGGCAAGATCCTCGGCGATCCGGTCCTCCGGCATCCAGGCGAAGCCGATCCCGGAGCGCAGGATCTCGCAGGCCGTACCCATGTGCGACACCGTCCAGCGCTGGTCCGCCTCCACCCAGCCGCCCTCACCGGAGGCCTGGGCACCCGAGTCCCGCACCACGACCTGGCGGTGCGGCTGCAGATCGCGCCGGGTCAGCGGCGCTTCACCCTGCGCCAGGGGATGCGAAGGGTGCGCCACGCACACCATCGACAACTCGCCCAGGCAGGTCCCGAGGTAGCCGGATGGCAGTTCCGGACCCAGCAGGATGTCCACCGCCGCTTCGCGCAGCAGATCCGGCCCACCGCTCAGCACCACCTCGTGCAGCTGGATACGAGTGGCCGGGTAGGCCCGTGAGAAGACCTCCAGGGCCCCGATCACTGGCGCCCGCGGCAGGAGCTGATCCACTGCCAACCGGATTTCGGATTCCACCCCGGCGGCCAGCGCACCGGCCAGGGTCTCGATCTCCGCCGCCTCTTCCAGCAGGTGGCCGGCCCGGCGCAACAGCGCCGCCCCGGCCGCGGTGAGCACCGCCTTGCGGCCCTTGATCTCGAAGACGTCGACGCCCAGCTGTTCTTCCAGCTTCTGCACCGCGTGGTTGATGCTCGACGGACTCTTGTGCACCCGTTCCGCAGCACGCGCAAAGCCCCCGGCGTCCACCACCGCCTGCAACATGCGCCACTGTTCGAGAGTGACGCGGATCAAGCTACCCGCTCGCGCTGGTGCCCCGGGTTTCCCGGGACCTGGCGCGGCGCGCCACCAAGCGTGATGCTACCGGCCGGTTTTTGGCTGTCTCGGGTCGCAACACAGGGTCGGGAAGCCTGGGGCACCAACCCTACAAACCATTGAATGACGCACCGCGGCCGCGTTTGCCTTGTGACGTTGGGCCCGCTGACGGCGTGGCGGCTCCCTTGTGCAGAGCGAGGGCATGGCAGTCGCTCTGCCGGGTCAGCGAGCACCATCGACTCGAGCACGAACGGGACCATTGATGCGCGCACCCCTAGTGTTCCTCGGG
This sequence comes from Thioalkalivibrio sp. AKL12, assembly GCF_000377925.1. NCBI lineage: Bacteria > Pseudomonadati > Pseudomonadota > Gammaproteobacteria > Chromatiales > Ectothiorhodospiraceae > Thioalkalivibrio > Thioalkalivibrio sp. AKL12. The sequence continues at coordinate 216,046 of NZ_KB898889.1, read as the reverse complement.
GCAGCCGCAGCCCGGATTGTGGGTCCGCGCATGCCATTCCTCGCGCATGCGGGCATAGGCCGCGCCGGTCAGCAGGACCAGGTGTACGGTGGAGGGGTAGATCCGCCCGTCCAGGCGCAGGGTCTCGGTGAGCTCGGGGTCGCGGCCTTCCGGGATGTAGAAGAAGTCCACGCCCTCGCGCAGCTGATGCTTGCGCGCCTTGAACATACGGAAGGCCGTGCCCTTGGGCACGCCGTTCCATGCATCGACCTGGCGCAGACTCAGGGTCGCATACCCGGCATGGATGATCGGCTCCGGCGTCGGCCCGGCCGCGGAACCTTCCTGGCCGTGAAACCGTCCCGCGCTACGAGGGTCTTCAACTGTATCGGTATCCATGCTGGCATTATGCCTGCGCGGACATCCCGGCTCATCAAGGACACCCAATGGAATTTCTTCAGGAATACGGACTTTTCGTCGCCAAGGCCGCCACGGCCGTCATCGCCGGGCTCATTGTGTTGAGTGCGATCGCCGGCCTGGTCGGCCGGTCGCGCGAGGGCAAGCCGGACCGGTTGCACGTCAAACGCCTGAACGATCGTTTCGAGCGGATGGAGAAGACCGTGCGCCGGGCGGTGGAGCGCCGCCGCGGGCGGGTGGAACGCCTGCGCCACTGGGCCGCACGCAAGCTGCCGCGCAAGGGGATGGGGGACTCGACCGCCACAACCGAAACCGAACAGACCGACAAGCTCGGTGGCACCCGTTCCGACCACGAGGCGGATGCCGAACGCCCGCGCGTGTACGTCCTACGCTTCGACGGTGATATCCGCGCCTCCAGCGTCGAGAGCCTGCGCGAGGAGGTCACCGCCATCCTCACCATGGCGCGACCGGAACAGGACCGCGCCATCGTCTGCCTGGAGAGCCCCGGCGGGCTGGTGCCCTCCTACGGGCTCGCGGCCGCCCAGCTGGCACGCCTGCGCGAAGCCGGGCTGGACCTGACCGTGGCGGTGGACCGCGTCGCCGCCAGCGGCGGCTACATGATGGCTGCGGTCGGTCACCGCATTGTCGCCGCGCCATTCGCGGTGCTCGGCTCGATTGGCGTGGTCGCCCAGATCCCCAACTTTCACCGCTGGTTGTCGCGCAACGATATCGACATCGAACTGCTGACCGCTGGCGAATACAAGCGCACCCTGACCATGCTTGGCGAGAACACCGACGAGGGCCGCAAGAAATTCCGCGAACAACTGGAAGAGGCCCACGAGCTGTTCAAGACCTTTCTCGCCCGCTACCGCCCGCAACTGGACCTGGACCAGGTCGCCACCGGCGAACACTGGTACGGCGAACAGGCCCGCGAGATGGGGCTGGCCGACGAACTGCGCACCAGCGACGATCTGCTGCTGGAGCTGACCCGCGAGGCGGACGTATTCGAGCTGACCTATCACCGCCCGCAGACCCTGGGCCGGCGTATCACCTTTGCGATGGAATCCATCCTCGAGCGCGTTTTGCGCAGCCAGGGGCCGGAAACCCGGATGTAAAGTCCACCTGCCGGGGAACGCTTTGGCGGGCGAGAACGTCAACCTCACACGATCTACTGCAACAATCGGAGTCCCTCATGAAACGAAACAACCACCCACTGACCCGTCTTCTGCTGATCCTGCTGGCCGCCGCCAGTCTCTTGGCCACGCCGCTTGTGGCCGGCGCGGACGACAACCTGCCCTGGGGCTCGGCCGAAAAGATGGACCGGCAGTACGAACCCCGCAAGGTGGTCTACGACGTGTATACCAGCAGCCCCAGCGAGCTGGAGGGCGTACTGGACCGCGTGAGCATGCTGAACAACGTCTACGAGGCGGACCCGTTCGAATCGCACATCGTCCTGGTGCTGCACGGTGCCGAGGTCCCGTATTTCACTCGCGACGAGTTCGGCGAGCACGAGGAACTGATGCGCCGCGCCCGCTCGCTCACCCAGGCCGGCAATATCGAGTTCCGCATGTGCGAGGCCTCTGCGCGCCTGCGCGGCATCGACGTGGAAGACGTGCATGGCTTCGTGAACGTCGTACCGATGGCCGATGCCGAGATCATCGAACTGCAGCACGAAGGCTATCTGCTTATGCAGTAATCCTCGAGCGGTGTTCGGCCACCCAGGGCCGAACACCGTGCACGGGCGTCGTCCCACGACCCGATCACGCTTCCGCCGACCGGTCGCTGAAAATTCTGCATGGGTCGCCTACCTTTTTCGGACGCGCTGACGAAACCACCCGGTCGATCGTCGCCACTGGCTCGACGCACCCATTACTGCACGAGGACGTTGTCATGAAGAAGACGCTACTGACCGCTCTGTTGCCCCTGGCCCTGATCGCGACCCCGGCGCTGGCCGCCGACGTACCCGGGATGATCGCCAAGGCCAGCCCGCATTCCGCCTCCGAGACCCTGGATCGGCTGGAGAATGCCCTGGAAGCCAACGATATCGGCGTCGCCTTGCGCTGGGACCACGCCGCCAAGGCGGACGGCGTGGATATCGAACTCGGCCCGACCGAACTCCTGATGTTCGGCAACCCGGCGCTCGGCAGCCACTTGTTCACCAGCCAGCAGACTGCCGGCATCGACCTGCCGATGAAGGCGCTGGCGTGGACCGACGCAGACGGCCAGACCTGGCTCGCCTACAACGATCCGGAATGGGTGGCCGAACGCCACGGCATCGACGACCGCGATGACATCCTCGATACCATGAGCAACGCGCTGGACAACCTGACCAACGCGGCAATCGCCGAGGACTGAGCATCTGCTCGATCCCCGCCGCACGGGCGCAGCCCTGCTGAGGTTCACTCGCGCCGGGCGGGCGATTGGTTATAGTGAGGCTTCCATCCTTTCCGGGAGCCGACGTGGATCGCCCGTCCCCTTCCAGCCAGACCTCACCCGACATCCGCGACCGGCCCATCCTCGGCTGGCGCGAATGGGTCGGCCTGCCCGACCTCGGCATCCCCGCGATCAAGTGCAAGGTCGATACCGGAGCCCGCAGTTCGGCGCTGCATACCTTCCAGATCGAACCCTTCACGCGTGATGACCACGAGTGGGTGCGCTTCGGCATCCACCCCCACCAGCATGATAGCGAGACCGAAGTCTGGTGCGAGGCACCGGTGCTGGATATCCGCAAGGTGACGGATTCCGGCGGGCACACCGGGGAGCGCTACTTCATCGCCACCCGGGTGCAACTCGGTGCCGTAGTACTGCCAGTTGAACTCTCCCTGACCAGCCGCGATACCATGCTCTTTCGCATGCTGCTCGGCCGCGAGGCCATGCGCGGTCGCTTTCTTGTCGACCCCCAGGCCTCGTTTGTCGCCAGCCACCGACCGCAAATCCCTACAGCCCAGCAGGCGCCTGAATGAAACTCGGCATCCTTTCGCGCAACAGCAAACTCTATTCCACCCGACGCCTGGTCGAGGCGGCCGAACAGCGCGGCCACGAGGTCCGTGTGGTGGATCCGTTGCGCTGCTACATGAACATCACCGCGCACAGCCCGCAGATCCACTACAAGGGCGACATCCTCGACCAGTTCAACGCGGTCATCCCGCGGATCGGGGCATCGATCACCTTCTACGGGACCGCAATCCTGCGCCAGTTCGAGATGATGAACGTCTACCCGCTGAACGAGTCGGTGGCCATCTCGCGTTCGCGCGACAAACTGCGCAGCCTGCAGCTGCTCTCGCGCCGCGGCATCGGCCTGCCGGTGACCGGGTTTGCCCACTCGCCGGACGACATCGATGACCTGCTGGCGACCGTGGGCGGCGCGCCCTGCGTGATCAAGCTGCTGGAAGGTACGCAGGGGCTGGGCGTGGTACTCGCCGAGACCAAGCAGGCGGCCGAGAGCGTGATCCAGGCCTTCATGGGCCTGAAGCAGCACATCCTGGTGCAGGAATACATCCAGGAGGCCAAGGGCTCGGATATCCGCTGCTTCGTGATCGGCGACAAGGTGGTCGCAGCGATGAAGCGCCAGGCCAAGGACGGCGAGTTCCGCTCCAACCTCCACCGTGGCGGCAGTGCCTCCCTGTGCCGCATCACCCCGGAAGAACGTGCCACCGCGGTACGCGCGGCCAAGGTCATGGGCCTGAACGTCTGTGGCGTGGATCTGCTGCGTTCCAATCACGGTGCGGTGGTGATGGAGGTGAACTCCTCACCTGGCCTGGAGGGCATCGAGAATGCCTCGGGCAAGGATGTGGCGGGCATGATCATCGAGTTCATCGAGAAGAATGCCAAGCCCAACCGGACGAAGACCAAAGGGAGCGGCTAGTGTCCTTGAGTCGCAGGGCTACACTTCACTCGCAGCGGGTGGACCGCACGCAAGAGCGACCCGCGCGGGCGTATGCACATTGTTCGGTGGCTCCCTGATGCCCGGCATACCCCAGTCACTGCGCAACAAGCCGATCACCATTGGTGGCACCACCGTCCGCCCCGGCGAGCGGCGCACGGTGGAGCTGGAACTGGGAGCGCTGTACACCCACACCCCGACCAACATGCCGGTACAGGTGCTGTGCGGTCGGCGCAAAGGGCCCGTGCTGTTTGTCAGCGCCGCCATCCACGGCGACGAGATCAACGGCGTCGAGATCATCCGCCGCCTGCTGAAAGTCCCCGCCCTGCGGCGCATGAAGGGAACCCTGATTGCCATCCCTGTGGTCAACATGCACGGCTTCATCAACCAGAGCCGCTACCTGCCCGACCGGCGTGACCTGAACCGCTGTTTCCCCGGCTCGCAGAAGGGCTCACTGGGGGCTCGCGTTGCGCGCCTGTTCATGCGCGAAATCGTGCAGAACAGTACCCATGGCATCGACCTGCACACCGGCGCCATCCACCGCTCCAACCTGCCGCAGATCCGCGCCAACCTCGATCACGCCGAGACCCTCGATCTGGCGCGCGCCTTCGGGGCCCCGGTGATTCTCAACTCGGCCCTGCGCGACGGCTCCCTGCGCGAGGCCGCCGCAGAACGGGAAGTCCCCATCCTGCTGTACGAGGCCGGCGAGGCCCTGCGCTTCGACGAGCTCTCCATCCGCGGCGGGGTGCACGGCATCATCGAGGTAATGCGCCATCTGGGCATGCTGCCGGCCGTACGCCGGCGCCCGCGCAAGGAACCCATCATGGCGCGCACCAGCGGCTGGGTCCGCGCGCCCCAAAGCGGCATCCTGCGCACCTTCGTGCGCCACGGGGACCGCGTGGTCCGCGACCAGACCCGCCTGGCGATCATCTCCGACCCGTTTGGCGAAACCGAGACCGAGATCCTCGCCCCGGCCTCCGGCATCATCATTGGTCAGCTCAACCTGCCGCTGATCAACGAAGGGGACGCACTGTTCCACATCGCCCAGTTCAACCGTACGGACCTCGCCGTGGAACGCCTGGAGACCTTTCAGGAACACCTGGAGGCCAGCGACTACCCCTACGCCGATCAGCAGCGGCTCGAGACGCCCTGAAGGAGACGCGGAGGGACACGCCGGGCACGGCCCTTGCGCCGGCCATCCGGCTCAGTGGCCGATGTCCTCGTGCCACAGCTCGGGGTGCGTCTCGATAAACGCGCGCATCAGTTCGCGGCAGCCCGGGTCCTGGACCACGTCCACCTGGATGCCGTGACCGCGCAACCACGCCTCCTCCCCCAGGAACGACTCGTTCTCCCCGATCACCACTCGCGGAATACCGTAGAGGACGATCGCGCCGCTACACATCGCGCAGGGCGAGAGCGTGGTGTAGAGCGTGCATTCGCGATACACCTGCGCCGGCTGCCGGCCGGCGTTCTCCAGCGCATCCATCTCCGCATGCAGGATCGCGCTGCCCTGCTGCACCCGCCGGTTGTGCCCGCGCCCAATCACCTCGCCCCGGTGCACCAGCACCGACCCGATCGGGATCCCCGCCTCGCCCAGCCCCGTACGCGCTTCGTCGAGCGCCATTTCCAGAAACGGATCCATCGTCGTCACCCAGTTGTCGCAACGAATTCAGGCTGACGGTAGCTGATGTGGCATTGCAAGATCGAGTCCGCCCCACGCGTGAGACGCCGATGGAGCGGGCGTCAGATGTGGGCGCTGAACTGGCCCCGCCGCGGCAGGCCGAGCAGATGGAGGAAATCCGTTTCGCGCAGCCGGACGAGCGACTCGTGATCGCCAGCCTCGAAATACACGTTGCGCTGTTCCAGCACGCTGTCATCAAGCAGGGTTTCCAGCCCGTAAGCGGCGCCCAGAGCGGGGATTGCGCCGCGTTCGCAGTCAGCAAAGACGCTGGCCACCTCGTCCTCGGTAGCCAGGCCCACGTGCTCGCCCAACAACCGGTGCAACTGCCCCAGTTTTACGCGGCGCGTGGCCGGCACGACGGCCAATCGGTACTGTCCATCCTCCTCGACCAGCAACACCGCCTTGGCCACTGCGTCGCCCGGCACATGGGCCGCCTCGGCCGTGCGGCTGGCCGAATTCGAATGCGGATGGGGCACCAGCTGGTAGGCCACCGCATGTTCGGCCAGAAAGTTGTTCAGGGTCCCGGGGATACTCATGGCGCACGCTCCGCAGTGTCTTCCTTCGACTATAGACCCCGCCGGGATCGCCTACGTCTGCACGGATCCAGCAGGTCGGTACAATCAGGCATATGACGGCCTTTTCCGTACTCGACCTGGCCCCGATCACCGCTGACGGGGACGCCACCCACGCCTTGCACAACACCCTCGATCTTGCGCAACACGCCGAGGCCCTCGGCTTCCAGCGCTACTGGTTGGCGGAACACCACAACATGCCCGGCATCGCCAGCGCAGCCACGGCGGTGGTGATCGGCCAGGTGGCAGCCGCCACACAGCGCATTCGGGTGGGTGCCGGGGGCATCATGCTGCCCAACCACGCCCCGCTAGTCGTCGCCGAACAGTTCGGCACCCTGAACGCGCTGTACCCGGGCCGCATCGACCTCGGGCTGGGGCGCGCACCCGGCACCGACCCGACCACCGCGCGCGCCCTGCGCCGGGCCCCGGATATCGACCCCGACCAGTTCCCGCGTGACGTCGCCGAGGTGCTGGGCTATTTCGACGACCCCCAGCCGGACCAGGTGATCCGCGCCATCCCCGGCGCCGGCCAGCACGTGCCCGTGTGGATCCTCGGTTCCAGCCTGTTCGGTGCCCAGCTGGCCGCGCAGATGGGCCTGCCGTATGCGTTTGCCTCGCACTTCGCCCCCGGGCATTTGATGAACGCACTGGAGCTGTACCGCAGCCAGTTCCGGCCTTCCGCATGGCTGGAGCGCCCCTATGCGATGCTCGGCTACAACGTGTATGCCGCCGACACCGACGCCGCGGCGCGAACCCTGGCCAGCTCCATGGAACAGGCCTTTGTCAGCCTGCGGAGGGGTCGCCCCGAACCGATCCAGCCGCCGATCGAGGGCTACCGCGAACGCCTCGACCGCGCCGAACGCGCGATCGTCGAACAGACGATGGCCTGTTCCGCGATTGGCGCGCCGGACACGGTGGAGACCGAGATCCGCCAGTTTCTCGACCAGACTGGCGCCGACGAATTGATCGTGACCACCTCCACCTTTGACCATGCGGCGCGCCGGCGCTCACTGGAACTAACGGCGGAGGTGCGCGACCGAATCACCATGTGAAAACCGGACCACCTGTTCACCCGACCGAAATGGGGCCCTATGCTTGAGGCAACGGCCGGAGTGGCCGAGCCCATTCAGAATCAGGGGGACACATGCGCGTCAAGGTCCACGGCATCACCATCGAATGCATCACCGGCAATATCGCCGCCCAGCGCGACATGGACGCGGTCGTCAATGCCGCCAACGCCTGGCTGCGGCCCGGCGGCGGCGTGGCCGGGGCCATCCACCACGCCGCGGGGCCCGGTCTGGAGCGTGAATGCCAGCCCCTGGCCCCGATTGAACCCGGCCAGGCCGTACTGACCGGTGCCCACAACCTGCCCAATCGCTTCGTAATCCACTGCCTGGGACCGGTCTACGGGCACGACGAACCGGCCAGCCGGTTGCTGGCTGCCTGTTATCGCAACGCCCTCACCCGCGCCGAAGAAGCCGGGGCCTACAGCATCGCATTTCCCGCGCTGTCCACCGGGGCCTTCGGCTATCCCGTCGAGGAAGCCGCCCGCATCGCCCTGGAAACCGTGATCGCCGCCACGCCCCGGCTGGATGCCGTCGGCCATGTCCGCTTCGTGCTGCATACCGAGGGCGATCTGGAGATCCATACCCGCATCCTTGGCGAACTGACGGCATGATCACCGCCGTTCCCACGGCTTCACACCTCCACGAGCTCCACGCATGAACCCGCCGCGCAAGATGCCCGTGCAGTTGATCCCGGTCGAGGAGGTGGTCCACCGCGCCGACGACCTGGCACGCCAGATACGGGCCAGCGACTTTCGGCCGGACACGATCGTGGCCATCACCCGCGGCGGGTTCATGCCCGCGCGATTCTTGTGCGACTTCCTCCGGGTGCACAAGCTGCTCAGCCTCAAGGTCGAGCACTACACCTCGGGCGCGCGCGAAAAGCAGCGAGCGGCCGTTACGGTCCCGCTGGCCGGGGATGTGCGCGGCGAACGGGTCCTGCTGGTCGACGACGTCAACGACTCCGGCGACACCCTGGTGGCCGCCCGCCCCCATCTGGAGGGCTTCCAACCGGCCGCCGTGCGCACCGCCGTGCTGCATGAAAAGGCCAGCACCCAGTGCCCCGCCGATTTCCACAGTCAGGCCGTGCAGGAGTGGCGCTGGATCCTCTACCCCTGGGCCGTCATCGAAGATGTCGGCCAGTTCGCGCGCGAAATGGACCCGCCCCCGACCACCGCCACCGAGCTGCGCACGCGTCTGCAGCAGGACTACGGCCTCGAGCTCGACGCGACCCAGTTGGACCGCGTAATCCGCTATAACGACCTGCCCTTTTCCGCGTAGGACGACGCGGACCGGGATCCGCCCGGGTTGGCAATCGGGTTCGGGGAACGGATGATATGGACCCGGCCCGGTCACCCCGGGTCACGAAACCCGATCCGACCCAACGGGCCCTTCCACCCGGCCCACCAACCTGGCATCGAGACTGCCCATGTCGTATCTCAAGGATTTCCCCAACCCGGAAGGCTACTTCGGCGAATTCGGCGGCGCCTTCCTGCCGCCGGAACTGGAACCGCATTTCGCCGAGATCAACCACGCCTATCGGACCCTGGCGCGCTCCGGCGATTTCCTGAACGAACTGCGCTACATCCGCAAGCACTATCAGGGGCGCCCGACGCCGGTGTACTACGCCCATAACCTGAGCCGTTCGGTGGGCGCGCATATCTATCTCAAGCGCGAAGACCTGAACCACTCCGGCGCGCACAAGCTGAACCACTGCATGGGCGAGGCGTTGCTGGCCAAGCACATGGGCAAACGCAAGCTGATCGCCGAGACCGGGGCCGGCCAGCACGGCGTGGCGCTGGCCACTGCGGCGGCCTACTTCGGCATGGAATGCGAGATCCACATGGGCGAGATCGACATCGCCAAGGAAGCACCCAACGTGACCCGCATGAAGCTGATGGGGGCCCAGGTGGTACCGGTCTCCTTCGGTGGCCGCTCGCTGAAGGAGGCCGTGGATTCCGCCTTCCAGTCCTACCTGTCGCAGGCGGACGAGGCCCTGTTCGCAATCGGGTCCGTGGTCGGGCCGCACCCGTTCCCGCTGATGGTGCGCAACTTCCAGTCGGTGGTGGGCATCGAGGCGCGCGAACAGTACCTGGAGATGAGTGGTGGCGAGCTGCCGGATCACGTGGTCGCCTGCGTCGGCGGCGGGTCCAACGCCATGGGCATGTTCGCCGGCTTCATCGAGGACGCCCAGGTGCAACTCAACGGCGTGGAGCCGCTGGGGCGCGGCACCCAGCTCGGCGAGCACTCCGCCACCATGACCTACGGCAAGCCGGGCATGATCCACGGCTTCAAGTGCATGCTGCTGGCCGACGAGGAAGGCAATCCGGCCCCGGTCCACTCCATCGCCTCCGGCCTGGACTATCCCGGCGTCGGCCCGGAGCACTCCTACCTCAAGACCACCGAGCGCGTCGCCTACCACGCCATCAACGACGACGCGGCCCTGGATGCCTTCTACCAGCTCTCGCGCACCGAGGGGATCATCCCGGCCCTGGAAAGCGCCCATGCAGTGGCCTGGGCCATGAAGCACGGCCGCGAGAACCCGGGCACGACGATCCTGGCCAACCTCTCCGGTCGTGGCGACAAGGACATCGACTACGTCGCCCGCGAGTTCGGACACGGATAGCCCGCCGCGCCAATACGGCTCGAAGGCGGCGCTACGGGAACTTCAGGCCAGGTTGCGCCGGTCTCAGTCTTGTTGACCACGGGCGGAGGCCTCGCGATGGCAGGCGGATGGGCAAAAGACGGTGCGGAGCAGGAGCAGATCGACAACACGGTCGAGGACGCCCTGCAACGGGTGCGCAGCCAGATTCCCACCGGGGAAGGTCTGAAAGAATGCGAGGAATGCGGGGCGCCGATTCCCGAAGGCCGGCGCCAGGCCCTGCCGGGCGTACGCCTGTGCGTGGGCTGCCAGGAGGCGGAGGACGCGGCGCAGCAGGCCACCAGCCCCTACAACCGGTGGGCCTCCAAGGACAGCCAGCTGCGTTGATCTCGCCCCAGGGAAACACTGATCAATGTACACGCTCGCGTTGGCAGCCCAGGTTTTCCGAGACAAGGCGCGTCGTGCAGCGGGTAGTGGTTCTACCCGCTCGTTTTTGATGTCTTCGGGGCGCAACGCAGGATCGGGGAACCCGGGGCACCAACCCCACAAGCTATTGAAAGACGGGGCTCGGCCGCCCGTTGTTGATGAAAACGGGCGCGGCAACGGCGTTGCGGCTCCCTTGTGCAGAATGACCGCACGGCAGTCACCGCGCCTTGTTCGCACGCAAAAGCGACTCGAGCGCGAGCGTGTACATCAATCAGTGTTCCCCTAGAGATACTTCATCCGGCCCCGGATGGACTCCAGGTCGGACGCGACGTCCTTAAGGTTCGCGCCAGCGTCGTCACTGCCAACCACCAGCCCCTTGCCGGAAACCGGGATCACGCTGTCGATCTGAAAGCGCCCGGTGGTTCCGCGCAGGAAGCACTCTTCGTCGAAGAACAGGCGATCACCATCCGGCCCGATCTCGTCGGACTCGAGCGTGTCGTACCCGATCAGCCGGGCGATGTCGTCACGCCCTTGGACGTCCACCGCTTCGATCGTCTGCTGCTCCGGATCAATCAACAAGGCCTTCATTCGGTTCCCCTATGCACATGGGTTCATCGTCGCTACTACGGTAACGGTGCGTGGACCGCGGGGCCACTGCGAGCAGGCCCTGTGTGCGCCTGCCGCCCCCGGGAGACGCGGATCCGTGTCCCCATAACGCCCGTGCAACCAATCGGCCAAAGGGCTTTGCAATTTGCCGATTGCCCGTCTTTACTCAACGAGGTCGCCGCGCGCCGAGGCTGACGCAGGCACCCGATAAAAACAAGAAGCGAGGAGGAGACGGTGAACGAGAATCCGCACGATCTCGAAGAGCAGAAAAAGGAACTGGAAGCCGAATACGACACCGACCACGAGATTGGCGAGCAGAACATCAACCCGCTGGGGCTGGATCTGCACAACCCGGTCTTCGTGGTCAGCGCGCTGCTGATTGTCGTATTCGTCATCCTGTCCCTGGTCTTTCCGGAACAGGCGAACGAACACCTCGACAACACGCGTCAGTGGATCGGCCGCACCTTCGACTGGCTGTTCCTGTCGGCCGGCAACATCTTTGTCCTGTTCTGCCTGGCCCTGGTCGTCCTGCCCATCGGGCGCATCCGCATCGGTGGCCAGGACGCCAAGCCGGAATTCTCGGTCATTTCCTGGTTTTCGATGCTGTTCGCCGCGGGCATGGGTATCGGCCTGATGTTCTGGAGCGTCGCCGAACCGGTGGGCTACTTCACCGAATGGTTCGGTACACCGCTGGGGATCGAAGGCGGGACCGAGGAATCCCGGCAGGCGGCGCTCGGGGCGACCATGTATCACTGGGGCCTGCATCCCTGGGCGATCTACGCGGTCGTCGGCCTGGCGCTCGCGTTCTTTGCCTACAACAAGGGCCTGCCACTGACTATCCGTTCGGCGTTCTATCCGATCCTCGGTGAGCGCATCTGGGGCCCGATCGGCCACGTGATCGACACCCTCGCCGTGCTCGCCACCATGTTCGGTCTGGCCACCTCGCTGGGCCTCGGCGCGCAGCAGGCCGCCTCAGGCATGGAGTTCCTGTTCGGCATCGATTCCGGCCTGAACACCCAGGTCGCCATCATCATCGGTGTAACCATCATCGCCCTGCTGTCGATCATGCGCGGCATCCATGGCGGGGTGAAACTTCTCAGCAACATCAACCTGCTGTTCGCCGCGCTGTTGCTGCTGTTCGTGATGATCGCCGGCGGCGTCCTCGCATTCCTCTCCAGCATCGGCACCACGGTCACCGGGTATGTGCAGTACTTCATCCCGCTCAGCAACCCGGTTGGGCGCGAGGACGAGACCTTCTACCACGCCTGGACCATCTTCTTCTGGGCCTGGTGGATCTCCTGGTCGCCGTTCGTCGGCATGTTCATCGCCCGCGTGTCCCGCGGCCGCACGGTACGCCAGTTCGTCACCGCCGTACTGCTGGTGCCGACCCTGGTCACCGTGGTCTGGATGAGCGCCTTCGGGGGTTCCGGCCTGGCCCAGGCGCGGGACGGCATCGGGGCCCTGGCAGACGGCATCTCCGACTCCTCCCTGGCCCTGTTCCAGATGCTGGAGCACCTGCCGTTCACCGCCATCACCTCGTTCCTGGCGATCGCCCTGGTGCTGGTGTTCTTCATCACCTCCTCGGACTCGGGCTCCCTGGTGATCGACTCCATCACCTCGGGCGGCAAGACCGACGCCCCGCAATCCCAGCGCCTGTTCTGGGCCACCACCGAGGGCGTGGTTGCGGGGGTCCTGCTGGCGGTTGGCGGTGCGGCGGCCCTCAATGCATTGCAGGCGGGGGCGGTGAGCACCGGCCTGCCATTCGTCATCGTGCTGCTGCTGATGTGCGTCAGCCTGATGAAGGGACTGTTCCACGAACTGGCCCTGATCCGCATCGAGGAAGCCAAGACCTGACGCCGGCCCCCGTCTGGATGGCCACCACAGGCCATCCAGCCTCCCCACCCGGCCCCCGCGCCCGCCGGTCTCGGCGCCGCGGGGGTCGTTCCGTTCGGGACAACCACCCCCGGAATCGGGCATCCTCTCGCGGATGAGTCCACACGCCCCGGCCCAACACCCATGAGCCTCCGTCAAGCGGTCGCGCGACACCCGCTGCTGGCCGGGCTGGCCTTTCAGGCCGCGCTGATCCCGCTCGCCCTGATCCTGGCCCGGGTGGCCGGCATCCCGCTCGACGAGCGAATCGACTGGAGCCTGGAGGCCGCCGCGCTGGGCATCCTTGCCGTGTTGCCCATGCTGATGCTGCTCGGCACGCTCGCGATCAGCGGCTGGGAACCCTACCGCGCACTGGCCGACCAGGTGCGCGATTTCGTGCACCAACTCTTTCGCCACGCCCTGCCTGGCGCCGTGCTGCTGATCGCCATCCTCGCCGGCGTGGGCGAGGAGCTCCTGGTGCGCGGCGTGCTGCAGGGCTGGCTGACCGAACGCTGGTCACCCGAGTGGGCGATCGTCGCCGCGGCGATCGTGTTTGGACTCGCCCATTCGATCAGCCGCCTGTACTTTGTGTTCGCCACCGTCATCGGGCTCTACCTCGGGGTGCTCTATCACCTGACCGGCAATCTGCTGGTGGTGATCGTCGCCCATGCCCTGTACGACTGGATCGTCATCCACTGGTACTTGCGTTCCCGCGATGCCGGCAGGGGCGGCGCATGATCGTCCAGCAATTATCCAGGGGGAACGGGCCCGCCAAACCCCGCCTTGCCACTGCTGGATGACCATCCACGGGCGGGGGGTCGACGTCACCGACTGCCTGCCCCGGGAACACGCGTCATGCTTCCAGACTGCGGGATCGGTGCACTGGCGCGCCGCAACGAGGACAGGTTGGGCGCGATCAGCACGCGCCCGGGTCACGGCCCGCGCGCGTCTGTTCCATGAATTGCGCCAGGCGCGCCGGCCGCCCGAGATAAAAACCCTGCACCAGATCACAGCCCAGAGCGCGCAGGCGGTCGAGGGTTTCCTGATCTTCCACGCCCTCGGCCACCACGCTCAGGCCCATCTTCTGGCCGAGCCCGATCATGGATTCCACGATGCGCTGGTGCGGCCGGCTGGACACCAGTTCGTGGACAAAGGTCATGTCGATCTTGAGCTCGTCGAGCGGCATGCGCAGCAGCCGCTCCATCGACGAATAGCCAATACCGAAGTCATCCATGGACACCCGCAAGCCCAGGTCCTTCATTCCGTGCAGGGCCGCACGCGCCTCGGCGTCGTGGCTCTCCATCATCGCGGTTTCGGTCAGCTCCACCGTGACGCTCTCCGCCGGCACCTGCCAGACCTCCAGTGACTGGGCCACCAGATCCACCACCTCCCGTTCCTGCAGGTCATCGGCGGAAAAGTTCACCGAGATCCCCGCGTCCAGTCCGGCCTGGCGATACTCGGCACACTGGCGCAGGGCCGTGTTGAAGACCCAGTGCGTCAGCCGGGGCATCAGGTCCGTTCCCTCCGCCGCCCGCACCATGGTGTCCGGACGGATCGAGCCATACTGCGGGTGATCCCAGCGCAACAGGGCTTCCACCGATTGCACGCAGCCCGATGCCAGCGCGACCTGTGGCTGATACTCGAGGTGCAGGCTTCCCTCCTCGATGGCCTGCCCCAGCTGGGACCACAGATCCACGCCCTCCAGCATGGTTGCCGCCGCCTCCGGGGCATACAGGCGCAGGCGCGCCCGAGCCCGCCGCGCCTGCCGAACTGCAGCATAGGCGTGAGCCAGCAACTCCTGCGGGGCAGCCATCCGGGGGCCCGCCAGAGCCAGCCCGGCACGCGGCCAAAGCAGCACCTGCCGCTCGCCACAGGCAAACGGTTCACTCAACACCCGCAGCATCTTGTGGGCCGCCAGCTCGGCGAACCCACTCCCGGCCACGGCCGGCTGCACACAGGTGATCTGATGGCGTCCAGTGATACCGACCAGGCCGTCCGCCAGGGCGCGGGCCAGCGCCTGACCCGCGTTCCGGATCAGCTCGTCTCCCGCGGCATACCCCAGGGCCGCGTCCACGTCCCTTAGCCCCTCCAGTTCGATGACGGTCACGGCTGCTTGCGCCCCGGCCTCCTGCGGGCACGGGGAAACCCCATCCAGGGCACGGAGAAACTCTTGATAATCCAACAGCTTCGACATCGGCAGAGTTCCGGCGGCTACGCCCATGCGGCGAAATCAGTAGATGCGGATCCCATGTACGGAATGCGCACCTACTCAAAGATAATAGCGCGCCGGATCGACCCCGTAGGCACCCGCCGGAAGGTCGCGCAGGATCTGCCGCCGCGCCCCCTCGGACTCCGGCGCGTGCGACCCCAGATCCAGCTCCCACGGGTCGGGATACGGCATATGGGACGGATCGAGGATGCGCATCACCCGGGGCATGAAGCGCTGCGTACGGCGGTGACTCAGCACGATCGCGACCTCGCCGTTATCCAGCTCCACCAGGCTGCCCACGGGAAACAGCCCCACGCAGTGGGTGAACTGATCCACGAGCGCCGAATTCAGCCCCCAGCGCGCGTTCTCCCGCAGTTCCTTCAGGGCCTCGAAGGGGGTCCCGGCCAGGCCGCCCTCCGTCAGCATCTCCTCGTAGGAATCCACGATAGCCGCCATGCGCGCATAGGCGCAGATCTGGTTGGCTACCAGACCCCGTGGGTAGCCACGCCCGTCCTCGCGTTCGTGGTGCTGGGCGACAATGTCGCGCACGCCCTCCGGGATCCCGTGGGAGCGCTGCAGGATCGCCTCGCCATATTCCACGTGGCGCTGAATCTCGCGCCGCTGATCCGGGGACAGCCGCGTGCGGCGCCCCAGGAGCGTCCGCGGCATCTGCATCTTGCCGATGTCCATCAGCAGACCACCCAGCCCGAGGATCGACAACTCGGCTCGATCCAGCCCCATGTGCCGGCCCAGCGCCAGAAGATGGATCGCGACATTGAGCGAGTGGGCGTACAGCACATCGTCCGAGTGGCTCAGCCTGGCCAGCAGCAGCAGGGCATCCGGGTTGCGTTCCACGCTCTCGCGCAACGCCTCGGACGCCTCGCGGGCCGCCGCCAGACGCACCCCGGGTTTGCGCTCCATGCCGGCACGGATCTGCTCCAGCACACGCCCGGCAATCGCCTGAGCCTCCTTGGCCGCCGGGAGCTCCTGCTCCACCGAGCAGTGATCGCGATACACCGTCATGCCTCGGAACTGGGCGGCCTCGGCCGGGCTCGAGGCCGTCACGGCAGTCCGCGTGGACGCCGCGGCCGATGGCAGCCGGCTCAGCGACGCCGGCGCGCTCTTCTCCAGATCAACGAACACATGCACACAATGGCGAGCGAGCTCGTCGATATCGTCCTGCGAGCGAATCCGCACCCCCTCGACCAGATAGGGCGTCTCCAGCCACGGACGATCGAGCCGGCTGACGTACATACCAACCTGCAGATCCGAAACCGGGATCTCCTGCTGTAACAGTCCCCAGGGCATACCACTGTTGTCCAACTGTCGCATCTGGCCGCCATAATGTTCGACCAGCTTTGCATCATCTCCACCTTAGCGCCACTTATCGAGGGGCAACAGCGATTGAGTGCAGAATCCGTTAGTCGTTCGCAAAAGCCGGCATCCGGCGGCCCCATCCGGGCGGACTGAGGGGGAGCGATCTACACTGTGCAGACCGCCCCCACCCGCGCGCGTCCGCGGGTGGGGGCGGCGTCAATCGCGCGCCTGCCGAATGGCCAGAGCCATCTGATTGCGAACGGCCTTCAGGGCCCGCAAGACCGTCGGTTCCACGGCTGCGCCGGCCGGCAATTCCAGATACAGCAGCCCGATACAACGATCGCGCACCGCCAGCGGCAGCAGGAGAAAACTGCGCGCATCCAGGGCCTGGCGAAACTCGTCGGGGATATAGCGACTGATCGAGGCCTCGTGGCTGTCGGTGATGACCAGGTCCTTCTTCTGTTCCAGGGCCAGCGACAGGATGTCGCCCTTGCCCGCGAGCGCGAGTCGCAGCCGTCCGGACAGCGTCTCGGCATCCTTTCCGAAGGCGGTATGCGCCACCAGCACCCGATGCTCGCGATCGGCGAGCATCAGCATTACCCGCCGCAGACCGAGTGTCTGGTACAGGGTCTCGAGCGTTGTCTGCATCAATGTGTTCAGCTCGAATTCGCCCACCATGCTGTCCAGCATGTCGGTGAGGGTCTCCATCAGTGCCGCGGCCTGGGCGGCGGGATCGGCGGTTGCGGCTGCCGCCGCTTCGCCGCCCCCGTCCGCGGCTTCGATATCCGCCGCGTCGCTGTCATCGATCTGCACACCCAGATTCGCCTTCAGCCGGTTCAACGGCTCGCGGCCCTCCGGCGGCAGCTTGACCACCGTCAGGAAGTGATCCATATGCTCGCGCCCGGACTTGATGGCCCGCTGCATGCCGCGGGCATCCACGCCCAGGGCACGTTCGTAGCGCCTGCGCAGATCGGTCAGCAGAGCGCCCTGCTGGTCACGATCCGCCTGGGTAATGCATTGCCCCATCTCCGACGCCAGGGTGACGATGCGATGCAGGCGCTGGTCGGCATCCCGCGCGGCCGGCAGCGTGCCCGAGGGAGCCCGTTCCACCGACGTAACGATCTCGCGCGGGAAGTTCCAGTCCTCCAGCACGCTGCGCGCCAGGGCCTCGTAGGAGATCCCCAGGACCTGGCGGGCGGCACTGCCCTCACCCGTACCCTGACCCACACGAATGCGGATTTCGTCCGCCTCCTCCGGCAGGTAGTACAACACCAGCATGCGACCAATATCGTGGAACAGCGCGCAGACGAACGCCCGCTCGCTCTCCACCCCGCCGACCTGCTCCGCCAGATCACGCGCCAGCATGGCGCTGAACAGGGTGCCGACCAGCGCCTCCATCAGGCGTCCGGAATGACGCCCGCCCTTGAGGTTCTCGAACAGCACCAGCCCGAGCGCCGCCGTGCGCACCTGCTCGAAGCCCAGCAGCACGATCGCGCGCGAAACGGTGCGGATATTGCCGCCAAAGTTGCTGTAAAAGGGTGAATTCGCCAGCCGAAGCAGCTTCTGCGTGGTGGCGTAGTCCTTCAGCACGGCATTCGACAGCTCGGCCACCGAGCGCTTCATCGTGTCGTCGGAACACTGGGTAATCTCGCGGATGTGGCTGGAGATGCCGGGGAAATCAGGCTTGCGTCGGATCCGCCGCAGGATGAAGTCCTGCGATCCGTCGCCCGTCTGGCCTTCGCCCTCGACGGCCACCACCAGCGCCTCGCGAAACTCGCGGGCCGATGCGAAACGTTCGGCGGGATCCGGGCGGGTGGCCCGGAGTACCAGGGCGTCGAAGCGTTCGTCGCCATTGCCGGTGCGACCGGAGGGTGGCTCCAGCGCCCCCGCCTGCATCGCCTGCCGGATCGCCGCGGGGCTATCACCGGCAAACGCGCGCTCGCCTGTCAGCATCTCGAAGAACAAGGCCCCCAGGGAGAACACGTCGGACCCTTCGGTCGCGGCCTCATTCGCCAGCCGTTCCGGCGCCAGGTAGTAGGGTGTATCCGGCAGGTGGCTCTCGCCACGCGCGGCCACGTCGGGCAGCGCCATGCCCAGCCCGGTGATGCGCGCATGTCCCTCGGGGTTCACGGTCACGTTCGCCGGCTGCAGGGCCCCGTGCAGGATGCCCTGCTCGTGCGCCGCCGCTGCCGCATCCAGCAGCTCGCGCATCAGGGCCAGGGCGCGATCGATCGGCAAGGGTCCGCGCGCCAGGATCTGCTCCAGGGTCTCGCCCTCGACGTACTCGAACACCAGGTAGACGCCGTCGGCGTAGTCCCCCGCCTCGAAGATTGGAGCGATGTTCGGGTGCCGAAAGCGGCTTAACCGGCGGGCGTCTTCAAGCAATGCCTGGCGGGTCGAAGCGTCCGCCGCGACGTTGGTCAGCGTTCGAATCGCGACCTGCCGATCCAGCAGCGGGTCGTGCGCGACATAGAGCCCGTCGCGGGCACTCGTACCCAGCGTCCGCGTGATCCGGAAGCGTTCGATCTCGGGCACGGCCATGCGGTCAACCATCGGCCACCCCCCGATTCCCCATGTCCACGTTATCGACCCGAGCGATTGTCAGCCCCACCATGTACGGATCCATCCGTCTTCTCCTTGTAATTTCAGCGGGGCCCACCCCGGCCCCCTACCGACCCTCCGAGGAGGGCCTCCATCTCAATCAGCTGGGTCGCGCGCGTGTTCCTTGAGGATGTCCAGCGGGATCACCGCCAGGGTCTCCTCGTGCGTCGCGCGCAGGAAGACCCCGGGCGCCGCCCCCGCCCGGTAGGCCTCCAGCCAGCGCGCGGCGCACAGGCACCAGCGATCCCCTGCCTCCAGGCCGGGGAAGCCGAATTCCGGAACTGGCGTGATCAGATCATTCCCCCGTGCCAGGGAGAAATCGAGAAACTCGCGGGTGAGGTCGGCGCACACGGTATGCATGCCCTGGTCGTCGTAGCCGGTGGCACAACGGCCGTCGCGATAAAACCCGGTGACCGGCCCGCGACTGCAGGGCTCCAGGGCCCCGCCAAACACGTTCTTCGAGGGAAATGGCTGCATTGAGGGAATCTCCGTCTGCTATTCCTACAGGATAACGGAGACCCGGCCTCCCAACGCGAGCGTTTACTCCATCCGGGGGAATTCAGTCGGCGTCCGGCCAGCCCCATTCGTCCAGAAACGCGCGCAGGTTCTCGGGCTGATAGTCGACATCCTGCCGGTAGCGTTCCAGGGCACTTGGATGCACCTCGGTCGGGTGACCCGACTGGTACAACGGACGCCGATAGCGCCGTCGCAGGCGATAGATGTGCCGCCGCGAGCGGTGCAGCGACGCCAGCGGGTCGGGGCGCAGGTTATCCGGCAGATACCCCTCCACTTGCAGTCCGGCCATCCGGGCTTGCTCGATCATCCACGCCAACGGGGCCTCTGACGCGAGACGCCCCTCGGCATCCGGGGCGTAGCCGCCGCCCACGTCGGCATGCACGCCACTGAACCACAGCTGCTTCAGATCCAGCCCCGGGCGCGGATCCCACAGGGTGGGCCCAAAGTCGGCTCGTGTCTCGTCGATCGCCATGGCTTGGCGGGCGATGCGCACGTTGGGCCCCAGCTTGGTGTCGTAGAACTCGTCCGTACGATCGAACATTCCCAGCAAAGAGAACGGGATTCCCAACGCGCCGACCGTATCCCAGACGCCAACAAAGCGGATCTCCCGCGAGGGATGTGCATGTTTCGCGCGAAAGGTACGCGAGGCTTCGCCCTCGGGCGCATGGCTGGCGCCGGTGTTCTTGTAGTGCCGAAAGGCCTGCTCGATCAACCGTGCATCCGGGCGCTTCAGGACCCCGCAGTTGTTGATCAAGCCGCACAGGCTGCGAACGGTGTACGCCCCGCGGCTGAAACCGAACAGGAATATCTCGCTGCCGGGGGCGTAGTTCTGCACGATGTAGCGATAGGCATCCTGGATGTTCTTGTGGATGCCACGTCCGGTCACACCACCCGAGATCTTTGCGTAGTACGCCCCCACGCCCCAGTCGTAGTAGACCTGCTGCGGGTCGCCCATGGCATCGACGGGCGCAATGGCCCGCGCCAGGCGCAGGACATTGGTCGGCACGTCCGACTCGATGTCCTCCTCCGGGCGATTCCAGGTTCCGTCCGCACAGATCACGATCCGTCGTGTCATTCGCTGGTCTCACATCCTTGTCGTCGGGCGGTCCCGGCGATCATTCAGCGCACGGCAGGCCGCCGTGTGATGCCCCCCCTCAGGAGCCGATCTCGATCCGGCGCACGCCCGGCCGGGCGTCATCCTTGCGCCGGGGGATATCGATCTTCAGAACACCGTTCTTGAACCGCGCCTGGATGGCATCGATATCGGCGTCCCCGGGCAGGCTGAGGATACGGCGAAACTGTCCGTAGGCCCGCTCCACACGATGATAGCCCGCGTCATCTTCCTCGGTCTCCTAGGGAAACACTGATTCATGTACACGCTCGCGCTCGAGTCGCTTTTGCGTGCGAACAAGGCGCGGTGACTGCCGTGCAGTCATTCTGCACAAGGGAACCGCAACGCTGTGCGCGCGCAAAAGCGGCCGAGCCCCTTCGGGGTTGGTACCCCAGGTTCCCCGATCCTGCGTTGCGCCGCTTACAGGTAGAACCACTACCTGTTGCACGACGCGCCTTGTCTCGGAAAACCTGGGGTGCCAACGCGAGCGTGTACATGAATCAGTGTTTCCCTAGCGCTTCTCGCCGGAGATGATCAGGTCGTCGCCATCCACCGTCAGGTCGATCGCGTCCTCGTCGATCCCCGGCACCTCCACCGTGATCCGGTAGGCCTTGCGGCTCTCCGCGATATCCACACTGGGCTTGAGCAGCAGCGAGGCGGCGGCATCACCCCCGCGCATCCCGAGGGCCGAGCCAAAGAAGTCCTCGAACATCCGGTCCATCTCGCGGTGCATGCGCATCAAGGGGTCGGCGCCCTCGCGCCGAGCCGGCACGACCTCCGGACTCGCGGTCTCCTCGCGCTTGAACCAGTTCCACGGCTTGAGCTTTTGCAGGTCCATGGTGATCACCTCCGTTGCAGATCCTGTCTACCGAGTTAACTAGGTCGCGGAGAGGGCCTTTTCAAGCCCTGCGAATCAGCCCCCCGAAAATCGGCTAGCCGCACCGGCTGACGCCGGGCGCCCCAGTTGCCGGGGCGCGCCTCGAACACCCCGGGCACCGATGCCCCGCAGGCGTTGCAACAGCCATCGGCGGTCAGGTTCCAGCCCGACAGCTCATACCCGTCGCGGCCAATCACGCGTTGCCCGCACCCCGCGCACCAGGTGCTCTGGCCCTCCGTGTCATGCACATTGCCGGTGTACACGTGATGCAGACCCTGCTCGCGAGCGATGCGCCGCGCCCGCTGTAGCGTCTCGATCGGCGTGCGCGGGTGTTCGGTCATCTTGAAATCCGGATGGAAGGCGGTGAAATGCAGCGGCACATCCGGCCCCAGATGCTCCCGGACCCATTGCGCCATGGAGGTGATCTCCACATCGCTGTCGTTCTCTCCCGGGATCAGCAGCGTGGTGATCTCGACCCAGGTATCGGTCTCGTGCACCAGCCATTCCAGGGTGTCGAGTACCGGCTGCAGATGGGCCCCGGTCAGTTTGTGATAGAAGCGCTCGGTAAATGCCTTCAGGTCCACGTTCGCCGCATCCATGGCGGCAAAGAATTCGCCGCGCGCCTGCTCGGTGATGTAACCGGCCGTCACGGCCACCGTGCGGATATCCCGCGCGCGGCAGGCCGCCGCCACGTCGATGGCGTACTCGTGGAAGATCACCGGGTCGTTGTAGGTAAAGGCCACCGCGCGACAGTCCAGCGCCTCGGCGGCACGTGCAATGGTCTCGGGATCGGCGCGATCGGCCAGCGTGTCGATCTCGCGCGACTTGCTGATGTCCCAGTTCTGGCAGAACTTGCAGGCCAGGTTGCAACCGGCCGTGCCGAACGACAGCACCGGACTGCCCGGGAGGAAGTGATTGAGCGGCTTCTTCTCGATCGGATCCACGCAGTAGCCGGAGGAACGCCCATAGCTGGTCAGCACCACGGCATCGTCGAGATTGGCGCGCACAAAGCATGCGCCGCGCTGTCCGGGCTTCAGCTTGCAGTAGCGCGGGCACAGATCGCACTGTACGCGGCCATCCTCCAGGGCATGCCAGTAGCGCGTGGCGACGGTGAATGCGTCGTGTTCGGGGATGTCGTTCATATCCAGTCCAGACCGTGATTCATGGTCTTGAATATGAGGACACAATCCCAATATTCAACAACATAATGTTTGATGGAGCCCCCCCCCAATGACGGCACAGCCCCGCATCCGCGAGCCCGCCATCGCGGGCCAGTTCTACCCTGCCGATCCCGAGGAGCTGCGCGCCACGGTCACCCGCTTGCTCGATGCCGTCCCACTCGTAGCGGACGCGGCGCCGCCCAAGGCCCTGATCGCGCCGCATGCCGGCTACCCGTACTCCGGCCCGGTGGCGGCCTCGGTCTATGCGCACATCCGCCCCCTGGCGGGGAAGATCCAGCGCGTCATCCTCTTGGGTCCGTCGCATCGCGTGCCCTTCCGCGGCATCGCGACCACTACGGCAACGGCCTACCGCAGCCCGCTGGGAGACCTCCCCGTGGACCACGAAGCCCTGGAAGCCATCGCGGACCTGCCCGGCGTCCAGTTACTGGACATCGCCCACGGACCGGAACACAGCCTGGAGGCCCACCTGCCGTTCCTGCAGGTGGCACTGGGGACATTCGAACTCGTCCCGCTGGTGGTCGGGGATGCCTCGTCCGAGCAGGTCGCGAGCGTGCTCGAACGGCTGTGGGGCGGCCCGGAGACCCTGATCGTCGTGAGTTCGGATCTCTCCCACTTTCACGACTATGCCACCGCGTGCCGCCTGGACACGGCCACCACCCGTGCCATCGAACAGCTGGACGAACACGCGCTGGGGCCGGAACAGGCCTGCGGCTGCCGGCCGCTGGCGGGCTTGTTGCGGCTCGCGCGACAGCGCGGTCTCACCATCACCACACTGGACCAGCGCAACTCCGGCGACACCGCCGGCCCGCGCGACCAGGTGGTCGGCTACGGCGCCTGGATGCTGCAATGACGCACGCCATCGACCTGCCCGCGCCGGCGCGCGAGCGCCTGCTGCAACTGGCCGCGGATGCCATCCGGCGGGCCGCGCACCATGCCCCCGCCCGCCCCATTGCACTGGAACAGGAGCCCGACCCGCTACCCGATCCCGGCGCCAGCTTCGTCACCCTGAAGCAAGGGGAAACCCTGCGCGGCTGCATCGGCACGCTGGAGGCCCACCGGCCCCTGGCTGCGGACGTCCTGCACAACGCTCGCGCGGCGGCGCTCAATGACCCGCGCTTTCCGCCGCTGCGCACGTCGGAACTGGCCGGTCTCGCCTATTCGGTCACGTTGCTGACCGCTTCGCGACCCATGGAGGCCGCGCAGCGCAAGGGCCTGCTGGCTCAGCTACAACCGGGCCGGGACGGCCTGGTCCTTCAGGCCGGAGCGCGCCGCGCCACCTTCCTCCCTGCGGTCTGGGAACAACTGCCCGACCCCGAGACCTTCCTCGATGCCCTGCTGCAAAAGGCCGGGCTGGCGCCGGGCAGCTGGCCCGACGGCCTGCAGGCCTGGCGCTACGGGTCCCTGGAGGTTGCCGGTGAACTTTGAACCGAGTGTGACGCTGTACCTGATCGTCGCCACCGTCGCGGTCTCCCTGCTCGCATGGCAGAACCCGCGCTGGTTGCAGGCAATGATCCATCACCCGCCATCGGTGCAGCGCGGCGAATACTGGCGCCTGGTGACCCACGGTTTCATCCATGCCGATGGCACCCATCTCGCGTTCAACATGATCACGCTGTTTTTCTTCGGCATGGCCATGGAACGCGTGCTGGTGCCCGCGATCGGCATGGGCGGCTTCGTGCTGTTCTATCTGGCCGCCATCGTCCTCGCCAGCCTGCCCAGCCACCTGCGCCATCTGCGTGACCCGGGCTACCGCTCGCTGGGCGCTTCCGGCGCGGTCTCCGCGGTGCTGTTCGCCTACATCCTGCTGCAGCCGTGGTCGCTGTTGTTCGTGTTCTTTATCCCGGTCCCGGCCATCGTGTTTGCGGCGCTCTATGTCGGCTATTCGCTCTATGCCCAGCGCCAGAATCGCGACAACATCAACCACAGCGCCCACCTGTGGGGCGGCGCCTGGGGCATCGCCTTCATGCTGTGGCTGGAACCCGGCCTGCTGGCGCGGTTCTTCCAGGAACTGCTCTCGCCCCTCGGGTGACCCCGGTTACTTGTCGCACGCCCCGGGCAGTTCTAGCCTCTGCGCACTTTCCTCCCCGACACCGCAGGATCCCGCCATGCAAGACGCCATCGCCACGCTCCCAAAGGTCGAGCTGCACCTGCACATCGAGGGCTCCCTGGAACCCGAGCTGATGTTCGCCCTGGCCGAGCGCAACGATGTCGATCTCCCGTATGCCTCGGTCGAGGAGGTTCGGGCCGCCTACCAGTTTCACGACCTGCAATCCTTCCTCGATATCTACTACGCGGGCGCTTGCGTCCTGCTAACCGAGCAGGATTTCTACGATCTGACCTGGGCGTACCTCGAACGCTGCCGGGACGACCACGTCCGCCACACCGAGATCTTCTTCGACCCGCAGACCCACACCGAACGCGGCGTGCCCTTCGCCACGGTCATCGACGGCATCCACCGCGCGCTGGCCGACGGCGAACGGGAACTCGGCATCACCAGCCGCCTGATTCTCTGTTTCCTGCGCCACCTGAGCGCCGAGGCCGCGATGGAGACCCTGGAGACCGCCCTGCCCTGGCGCGAGCACATCCACGCAGTCGGGCTGGACTCGGCCGAATTGGGCAACCCGCCGGAGAAATTCCAGGCCGTGTTCGAGCGCGCGCGGGCCGAGGGATTCCCCGCCGTCGCGCATGCCGGCGAGGAGGGACCACCGGACTACATCTGGCAGGCACTGGACCTGCTCAAGGTCGCGCGCATCGACCACGGCGTCCAGGCCGAGCAGGACCCCGACCTGATGCAGCGCCTGGCGCGGGAGCAGATCCCGCTGACCGTCTGCCCGCTGTCCAACATCAAGCTGTGCGTGTTCGAGCGCCTGGAACAACACAACCTGAAGCGCCTGATGGACGCGGGGCTGTGCGTCACCATCAGCTCGGATGACCCGGCCTATTTCGGCGGCTACGTGGGGGAAAACTTTCGCGCCACGGCCGCGGCCCTGCAGCTGGACCTGGATGACCTGGAAAAACTGGCACGCAACGCCGTCGACGCCGCGTTCCTGGAAGCCAGCGAAAAACAGCGCCTGCACGACGAGATCGGCGACTGGCGGGCCCGGCACGCCGCCTGAAACGCGAGTGCGGGTCCGGGATTCCTATCCGGAGAAGCGCGTCGGGCGGGCCGGAAGACGCCCCTTCGCCACCAGGCGCTCGATGCGGGTGAACACCTCTCCGCGGCCGAAGGGTTTCTTCATGAAGTCGTCGGAGCCGATGCGATCGAGGAAGAACTGCTCGACCGCGTCCTCGTTGCCGCTGATCATGATCACCGGCACCTTCGCGGTGGCGGGGTCCCGGCGCAGTTGACGCAGCATGGCAAACCCGGTCATCCCGGGCAGGAGGATATCCAGGAAGATCAGGTCCGGTGGATTCTCGCGCGCCAAAGCCAGCGCCTCCTCGGCATCGCCGACGCCAATCGGCTCCAGCTCGTTCTGCTTGAGCATGCTGGTGAGCAGCGCGACCACCGTGCGCGAATCATCCACCACCAGCACCCGCAGCCCGCGAGCGGCCTCCTGGCGTGCCTTTGTACGCCGCTCGCCGGCCTTGCCGAACCGCAGCAGACTCCCCATTCGCTGCATGTAGCTCATGCCGGACTCCTTTCCCCTGGCCGTAGTGTTTTGTCGCACGCCAGATGACCGCATTGTTCCCGTGCCCGCACGCCCTGTCCAGCGCGCCTTGACGGCCCGTTTGAAGCCCGGCGCGAAGACGCGCATTATCCGGATTTGCCTGCGGATCACTGAATGGAGTCAGGACCCAGCATGACGGCAGACACGCTCCGACCGCCGGTCACGACCGCGCCCCGGCGAGACCGCCCAATGGACGGCCGGCCATGAAGATCCTGGTCGTCGACCACTCCCGTGTGTTCCGGGCGCTATGGAGCCGTCTGGTCCTGGCCGCCGGCCACAAGCCGATCATGGCCGCAAGTGGTGCGGAGGGCCTCGCCCGCATCGAGGAAAACGACCTCGAGCTGGTCTGCGCCTCCATTACCCTGCCCGACATGAGCGGGATCGAGTTCTGCCGCCAGGCACGCGCCAAACCCGCCGGCCATGATCTGCCGCTGATCCTGCTGACCACCAAGCAGGACCACGACATACGCCGCGCGGCCTTCGAGGCCGGCGCCACCGATCTCCACGACAAGACCAACATCCGTGACCTGTTCCACCAGGCCGCACGCTACGGCCGGCCGGTGGAACACGCCCACGAGGGGCATGTGCTGTATGTCGAGGACAGCCCCACCGTCGCCCGGGTGATGACTCGCATCCTCGAGGGCATGGGTCTCGAAGTAGCGCACTTTCGCAGCGCCTCCGCCGCCCTGACTGCCTTCGACGAGGGCACCTGGGATCTGGTCCTGAGCGATATCCTGGTCGAGGGCGACATCAGCGGCATGGGGTTGGTCAGCCGCCTGCGCCACCGCTTCCCCGACAAGACCAGCCTGCCGATCGTCGCGATGTCCGGCCTCGACGACCCGAACCGACGCGCCGAGCTCTTCCGCCTGGGGGTCAACGACTTCGTGACCAAGCCGGTGCTGGAAGACGAGGTCCGCGCCCGCATCGGCAACCTCCTGGCGAACAAGCGCCTGCTCGAGGAAGTCCAGAGCCAGCGCCAGAAACTCTACGACATGGCGATGATCGATCCCCTCACCGGCCTGCGCAATCGTAATGTCCTGGCCGAATGCGCCGTACGCTTCTTCACCGAAGCCAACCAGAAGGACATGGCCCTCAGCCTGATCCTGCTGGATATCGACCATTTCAAGCAGATCAACGACAGCCACGGCCACCTGGTAGGCGACGAGGTCCTGGTTGGCGTGGGCGAGTTGCTACGTACCACCGGGCGCGAGGCCGATGTCGCCCTGCGCTTCGGCGGCGAGGAATTCCTGCTGGTCCTGCCCGAGTGCGACCTGTTCGATGCCCATACCCGTGCCGAGGAGCTGCGCCAGCAACTGCGCGAACTCAAGCCCGCCGGACTGACCATTACCGCCAGCTTCGGCGTGACCAGTCGTCCCTGCGGTCGCGAGATCGACATGAACGACCTCTTCCGGGTCGCCGACCAGGCCGTCTACCAGGCGAAGAGCGAGGGGCGTGACTGCGTCGTCTCGCGCACCCTGGATGCTGGAGCCGAATCCGACTTCCAGGACGCCCACGCCGCCGACGACTCGCCCGGGCTGGGGCAACCGACCCCGGAACCGTCTGTCTGAGACGCGGACCAGGCCCGCCACTCAGCCCTGGATACGCCAGCTGCCGTCCGGCTGCCGACAGGCGGTCCCGTACACCTGCTCGGTCTGACCTCCGACCACCGCGTCGATGGTGTATTCGCGGCACGGGCCGGCGGTGGTCTCGTAGGTCCGCGTCGGCACCACGGTGTACTGGTTGCCGCTGTCGGGATTGACCCACCGCGAGGGCACACCCGTCCGCACACTCTCCAGGGTCTGGGCCGTCTTCAACCGGTCGACCTCGTCCATGGACTGGCCCACCGAGCCACCGATCGCCGCGCCCGCGAGGGTGCCGGCGATGATCGCCGCGGTCCGGCCACGCCCGGAGCCGACCTGCGAGCCAAGCACGCCCCCCAGCACGCCGCCGATCACCATCCCGGCCTGT
Source organism: Thioalkalivibrio sp. AKL12 (assembly GCF_000377925.1). Lineage (NCBI taxonomy): Bacteria > Pseudomonadati > Pseudomonadota > Gammaproteobacteria > Chromatiales > Ectothiorhodospiraceae > Thioalkalivibrio > Thioalkalivibrio sp. AKL12. The sequence goes on along the minus strand of NZ_KB898889.1, from coordinate 187,502 downwards.
TCCTGCGACCCCTGATAGGTCGCACAGCCGCCGAGACCCAGGACCGCCGCCAGGACAATCACGAAAGAAACATTGCGCCACATGAGCATTCCTCCACCGGCGACCCGTATCCGAACCCGTGGGGGACCGGGACCCGTACCGGCTCTGGCGTCCCCCTGACCGGAGTATAGGCCACCCGGGGCCCACGCTCCGGCGCCCGGAAAACCAGGCCGGGCGGTCAGCCGGGCGGCTTCGGCGGGCCGGACGCGGCGCCCTTCGGCTCCGGCTTCGACGCATTGATCGCGCGCTGGAAGACCCAGCTCTTGATCTCGCGGATCTGCTCCACCATGGTCCGCGACAGCGGTACCGTGTTGATCACGTTGCGGATCACGTCGCGCTGGTTGAACACCCGCCCCTCCTGGTAGGCGTCGATCCGCGCCGACTTCACCGCCTGCTCGATCTCGGCCCCGCTCCAGTCCTCGGTGCTGGCCGCCATGTAGTTCAGGTTGAAGTCCTCCAGGTTGCCGCCGTGACGCTCGACGTGGATGCGCAGGATCTCCTTGCGCTCATCCACATTCGGCAGGTCGAGGAAGAACAGCTGGTCAAAGCGCCCCTTGCGCATCAGCTCGGCCGGGAGCTGCTGGATGCGGTTCGCGGTCGCCGCCACGAACACCCGGGGCGACTTCTCCTGCAGCCAGGTGAGAAAGCTGGAGAAGATGTTTACATTGCCGGCACTGCCCGCGGCGTGACTATCGAAACCGAAGGCGTTCTCCAGCTCGTCGACCCACAGCACCATCGGCGCGATCTCCTCGGCGATCCGGGTGGCCCGGGCAAAGGCGTATTCCGGCGTACCGAAACTGCCGGACAGCACCAGGCTCATGTCCAGCCGCACCAGCGGCAAGCCCCAGGCGGTGGCGATGGCCTTGGCGGCCATGCTCTTGCCGCAGCCGCTCACCCCCATGAACAGCACCCCGGCCGGCAGCGGGACGTTGTCGTTCCAGGCCTTCTCGGTGAACAGGTCGGCGCGCGTGCGCACCCATTCCTTGAGGTTCTCCAGACCGCCGATATCCTCCAGCGAGTGCTGTGGCGGATAGAACTCGAGGCAGCTCTCCTTGCGCAGGATCTGGCCCTTCTCCTCCTGGATCTCGGCCAGCATGTCGGCCTCGGGCAGCGGCTTGCCGCGGAACAGCCGCGCACTCAGGTGCCCGACCTCGTTGAGCGACAGGCCGCGCATTCCCGCCGCCACCCGGAACAACTGCTCGCGCGGGACCGCCTCGGCGCCGCGGGTGTGTTCGAGCTGCTCCAGCACCTCGGCCTCGGACGGCAGCTCCACCTCGACCAGGAAGACCTCCTTTTTCAGGATCTCCGGCAGCTTCAGCAACGGGCAGCTGAGGAACACCACGTTGCGTCCCTTCTTCAGCTGGTAGTACAGGTCGCGCACTCCGCGCACCAGCGCCGGGTTGTCATCGAACCACATGGGCAGATCCTTCAGCAGGACCATGCGCGGGGCATCCGTCTCGCCGGCCGCCACCCGCGCCACTGCAGCTACCGGGTCCGTCGTCGGGGCATTCGGGTCGTCGTGCTCGCCAAATCCGTGACTCGCCGACCAGACTTCCAGGTGGCCGTCTTCGCCGTAGAACGAACGTGCGACCGAACGCAGCAGCCGCTCCATGCGATCTTCGTCCCAGCCGAGAAGGTAGAACACCGGATAGTGCGACTTGAGCCCGCGCAGGATCTTGTGTGCCGTCTGATTCTCCAGCTTCTTGCTCAATGCGCGTCTCCTCCCCGGGTACCTGAGCCGAGTGTACCGATCCGCGGCGCCGATGCGACCTGCCACCGAACCTTGGGATTGCGCATCCGCTACTCTGACCGCATCACGCCGGACGCTCCCCGGAGGCCCCGCTCAATGACGCACCCCCGCCCCCGACCCAACGGGTTTTCCCGCGCCAACATCGGGCGCGGCCTGCTGGTGCTGCTGATCGCGCTGGGCATCGGCATCGCGCTGTGGATCGGCGATCCGGTCCGCCTGCTGGCCTGGGGCGATGCCGTCGCGGGCGGCCCCTGGGCGACGGCAGGGCTGGTGCTCCTGATGGCCCTGATGCTGACCTTTGCTCTGCCCGGCACGCTCATCCTCTGGTTGATCGCCCCGTTCCATCCGCCCCTGTTAGCCATCGGTCTGCTCCTCGCAGGTAGCGTCAGTGGTGCCTGGGGTGCGTACCGCGTGTCCGCCCGCCTGGCGCGCCATCCCGATCACGAACGCCGCGAAGACGCCTGGCTGGCCGATTTCCTGCACCGCCACAGTGGCCTCGCCACGCAGATCGCGCTGCGCGTGCTCCCCGGCTTTCCCCATTCGATGGTCAACTACGCCGGCGGCGCGCTGGGCCTTCCACTTGGCCGTTTCCTGCTGGCAGCCGTGCTTGGGCTCGCCGTCAAATGGAGCGTGTACGCCACCGCCATCCACGGGACCACCGACGCCCTCGCGAGCGGCGAGGCCCTGCAACCGCAAACCCTCCTGCCCCTGTTTGCGCTGGCGGTGCTGTTGTTGCTGGGCGCCGCGCTGCGCCACCGGATTCAGCGCCGCCACTCACGGCACATTGAGACCGACGAATGACACAGCGGATGGCGCTGACCCGCCCGCCAAACCGAGAACGGCTTCCCGGAGTCTACCCAGCCAGCCTGTGACCACCCGTCAGGTTGGTTACACTGTTGCGCACCATTCAAGCCCGGCCACCGCGTGACCCACGATACTGCCCCGCAGCAACATTCGGACATCGGCGACGTCAACCAGCGCTTCTACGATGGCTTGTGGGCGGACACGCGTCTGGTGCACCCCGAACGCTTCAACACCTGGGGCCTGGTATCCAGCCTGGCCGAATCGCATACCCGCCGGCTCGAGGTAGGGCCCGGCATGCGCCCGCGCCTGCCGATCGCCGGCACCCACTTTGTCGATATCAGCCCACCGGCCCTGGCAGCACTGGAAAGCGCGGGCGGCATCACCCACACCGCCCCCATCTCCGCCCTGCCCTACGCCGACGAGAGTTTCGACCTGGTGTGCGCGCTGGACATCGTCGAGCACGTGGAAGACGACGAGGCGGCCCTGGCCGAGCTCTCGCGGGTGGCAGCACCCGGGGCCCGGGTACTGCTCTCCACCCCGCTACACCCGGAATACTGGACGCCGTTCGACGACATCGTCGGCCACTACCGGCGTTATGAACCGGCCAAGCTGACGCAACTGCTGGAACGCCACCACCTGCAGATCGAGCAAAGCGCGATCTTCGGCATGAAGCCCAAATCCTCGCGCCTCAATGACCTCGGCATGTGGTTCCTGCAACGTCATCGGCCGGTCGCGATGAAGGTCTACAACCGCTTCCTGATGCCCCTGGGACTGCGCCTGCAAAAGCCCCTCGAATTGACCCCCGGCATGGTCGCCACCGACGGCGTCGAAGAGGTCTTTCTGGTCTGCCGCCGCGCATCCTGAAGCAACACGCCCCCGGCTGCCCCTGACACGACCCGGGTCGGTGGCAACTCAAAGCCCCGCTCCGAACCGGGCCTGCTTGATGGAAACCCTCGTCCGGGCGTACTGTCTATGCAGGCAAGACTCCCGAGAGACCATCCAATGCTCGACCTGCTGCGTTCACGTTCCACCTACAGCGATCAGCGCTTCCAGTTTTCCCTGCTGGTGCTGGCCACCGGCTTCGTGCTGACCCTGCAAAACCCGCAGGCGCAGGAATCCGCTGCGGAACTGTTTTCCAAGGTGGAGTTCCCGAATTTCGCCCAGGTGCAGGACATGCGTCCGCAGCTGCCGCCACCGTGGATGGAAGGCGATCAGCTGGTGAGCGAAGACAGCGAGTCGGTCCCGGTCGTCACCCTGCTTGAGCGCGAAGATGCCCGCTCCGCCGATCCGCGCGAACGCCCGACGCGCGCCGCCGGCGCAGAATAACCCCGGCGGGGGTAATCAGAGCCCCGCCGCGCAGACCCGGTTGCGTCCCTCGCGCTTGGCGCGGTAGAGCTGCCGGTCCGCCTCCCCCAGAAGATCCTCCGGCGCCACGGATCGCTCCCCGTCGACCGCGGATACCCCGAGACTGACCGTCACCGCATCCGTCACGTTATCCGGGTGGCCCAGCTGCAACGATTCGACCTTGCGGCGCACCCGTTCGGCGACCGCCCGCGCACCCTCCAGCGTGGTGTCCGGCAGGATGCAGGCAAACTCCTCGCCGCCATAACGCGCCACCAGATCGGTGGGACGGTGTGCCGCGGCGCGCAATACCTCCGCGACCTGGCGCAGGCAGTCATCCCCACGCTGGTGGCCAAAGCGGTCGTTGTACGGCTTGAAATGGTCTATATCGATCATCAACAGCGCCAGGTTCACCTCGCGCCGCGAACCGCACTCGCGCTCCAGGACGGCATCGAATTCGCGCCGGTTGGCGAGGCCGGTCAGGCCATCTACCCGCGCCTGGCGGGCCAGCTCCGCCTCCACCTCCTTGCGCGCGAAGGTGCCGGCGATGATATCGGCTACCACCTGCAGCGCGCCGATCTGTTCGGGGCTCCACTCGTAGTGCCGAGCCACCGAATCAAGGCCCAAAAGCCCGAAGGCCTTCTGATCGCTGATCAACGGGATGAGCAACAGGGACTCGATATCCTGGCGCCGGAACTCGGCCTGCTCCACCACCGCAGCCTCGGGGAGCGCACCCACATCGGGGACATGCACCGGGTGTCCCTGCCGAATCTGGCGGGTCACCCAGCCATGCGCCTCCATGGGTATCCCTTGCATCTCGTCGAGGAAGGGGGCAATACCGGGCGCGCACCACTCGCTCACCAGGTCCATCGTCTCATGGTCCGGGCGAAAGCAGATCACGTAGGCTCGCCCCATCCGGAAGAACTCGCCCAGACGTTGCAGGGCCTGCACAACGGCTGCGTCCACCGCGTCCGCCGACAGGTCCGCAAACTGCGCGGAGATCGCCGACACCACCTCCTGCAACCGGTACTGGTGCTGTGCCCTGAGTTCCAGTTGCTTGCGCTCGGTGATGTCCTCGCCCATCACGCTGGCCCCAAGCAGCGTGCCCTCGGTATCGAAAAACCGCTGGGCATACCAGGACAGCGTGCGCTGTTCGCCACTACGGGTGCGGATGGTGGACTCCAGGCCCGCGATCTCGCGGCCTTCGTGAATGATGGCCTTCCCCTCGGCGAAGACCGCCGCGCGATAGTCCGGGTCGGGGAAAAGCCATTCCCAGATACTCGCGTGTCCCACCACTTCCTCGCGGCTATAGCCACTGATCCGTTCCGCCGCACGATTCCACAGCGTCACCCGCCCCTCGGGATCCAGGGTATTCACCCAGACCGGGGCGTATTCAATGATCTGTGAATGGAAACACCCGGAGGGGTCTGCCGCCATGATGATCCTCGCAACGGGAAACAATCGGCGCGTGGCGCAACGCCGCCCGGCGAACACGCGCAATCCCGTTCGCCCATCTCAATGAGGTTAGCAACATTCCCCGCCCTTCGCGCCAGAAAAGACGGCCGTTTGTTAGGCTGCCGTTGCATTCCCTGACGAGACGCTGATTCGCATGACCGAATCCTTCAAGGCCCTGCTCCTGGAACCGCAGCCCGACGGCCCGGTGGCCACGATCCGGACACTCACTCTCGACGACCTGCCCGCGGGCGAGGTCCTGCTCCAGGTTCACTATTCGGGGCTCAACTACAAGGACGGCATGATCCTGCAGGGGCGGGGCAACCTGGTGCGGGATTATCCCCACGTGCCGGGCATCGACCTGGCCGGGACCGTGCTCGAATCGGCGGACCCGCGCTACCGCCCGGGCGATCCCGTCGTGCTGACCGGCTACCGTGTCGGCGAGGCCCACTGGGGCGGTTACGCCCAGCGCGCGTGCGTCCGCGGCGACTGGCTGATCGCTCAGCCGCCCGGCTACAGCGCGCGCCAGGCGATGGCCGCGGGCACCGCCGGCTTTACCGCCATGCTGGCGGTGCAGGCCCTGGAAGACCACGGATTGCAACCGAGCACCGGCGAGGTTCTGGTCACCGGTGCCTCCGGCGGCGTGGGCAGCATCGCCGTGCGACTCCTGGCACGCCTGGGCTACACGGTCACCGCCGTGACCGGACGCCCGGAGAACGCCAACTACCTGCACCAACTGGGCGCCAGCACCATCGTGGATCGCGAGGCGCTGGCCGACGCGCCGGCCAAGCCGCTGCTGGGCGAACGCTGGGCCGGCTGTGTGGACACGGTCGGCGGCGACATGCTGGCCCATGTACTCGCCGGGATGGCGTACGGACGTTCGGTGGCCGCCTGTGGCCTGGCCGGCGGCGCGCAGCTCCAGACCAGGGTCCTGCCGTTCCTGCTGCGCGGGATCAACCTGCTGGGGATCGACTCGGTCCTGTGCCCCGCCGAGCGGCGGCGGGGCACCTGGGAGCGCCTGGCCGCTCTGCTCCCCGGGGCCGATCTCGACGCCATCACCAGCGAGATCGGCCTGGAAGACCTGCCGGACTGCGGCGAATCGATCCTGAAGGGCCAGATCCGCGGCCGTACAGTAGTCCGGCTGGATTAACCCCCGTCGAACGCGAACCGACTATGCTGGGCATACCACCCTGGAGGCGCCCGTGACCGAACTCGAAACCCGTCTAAAGCACATCCGTGACCGTCTGGCCGAGCTGGAGGCCATGGCCCGCGAGGACACCACAGAGGCCGCCCACCGGGTCACGGCCGAGTTGACCCGGGAGCTCAATCAGGCAATGGAAGACGCCGCCGACAGGACCGAAGGCACCGACACGCCTGCGGCCAGCGAGCCACGTGCGCCCCGCGACCCGGTCGAAAAATGCCCGCGCTGCACCCTGCGCAGCTTCACCTTCCAGGACGGTACGATCCGGGAACGTGCGAACCAGCCAGGGCATTTCGAGGCGCAATACCACTGCATGAGCTGCGGCCACGAGGCCTGGCGCGAACTGGTCAGCCGCTGATTGATTACCGTCGGCACCCTACGATGCTGACGACCGCGACGAAGCCACCTTTGCCCGGCTAAACCTGGCTCTGGGTCCAGCGCACGATATCCGCCGCCCCCATCGCGCCCGCCTGGCGCGCCACTTCGCGTCCGCCGCGGAACAGCGCCAGGGTCGGGATACTGCGGATCGCAAACCGCCGGCCCAGCTCCGGCTCCGCCTCGGTATTCACCTTCGCCAGCCGCACGGTCGGCTCGAGGTCCGCCGCGGCCTGGCGGAACTGCGGGGCCATCATCTTGCAGGGGCCGCACCACGGCGCCCAGAAGTCCACCAACAGCGGGATATCATTACGCTCGAGGTGGCGGAGGAAGTTCGTGGCGGTCAGTTCCAGCGGATCCTGGCCGAACAACGACCGATGACACTGGCCACACTTCGGGCCGGCACCCAGCCGTGTCGCAGGGATTCGATTCACCGCGTCACAATGCGGACAGACCACGTGCAGGGCTTCACTCACGGCAGCACCTCGTTCCAGGCAGAAGAAGAAAAGGCCAGCCCCCTGATCTTACTCCGCGAACGCGTGCATGGATCCATCAGGCCGCGGGATGCCGGGCGAGAAAGTGTTCGGTGCGTTCCACCGCGCGGCGTTCGTTGCGGTCGTTCCAGGATTGCCCGACCAATTTGCGCATGGTGCCCTCGATGGTCCGCGTCACCAGCAGGTTGCTCAGCATCCGCGCGACATCCGGCAGGTCACGCGGAAACGCCCGCAGTGCCATGGAAAAGCCGATGTCGTCATACAGCACGTAGTGCCAGAACCCCGGCGGGATATAGAGCACGTCCCCGTGGCGCAATTCGGCCAGGTGGCCCCGCACATGCCGCAGGGCCGGATGGCGCTGGTAGTCGGGATCCTCGAAGTCCACCGAGGCCAGCGCACTGAACGAGAAAGGCACGTGATACATGTACGGCGTGTACTCGGGAGCGACCAGCAGTACGCGTTTCGGCCCGCCAAAGTGGCACAACAGGATATCCGGGCGGTCGATGTCGAAGTGCATCTGCACGCGCGCGTCCTTGCCGCCCATGAACAGCACGGGCAGCTTGCGGAACAGGTGCAACCCGATTTCGGGAAACTCGAAGTCGCACGCCAGCGCCGGCCGGGCGGCAACCAGGTTGAAGAAGAACAGGCGCAGGTCGCGCTCGCCCCCCTCCAGAAGGTCCAGGTACTCCGCCATCGGCATGTGCAGGGACGCGGCGTGCTGATGCCCGTTGTCGCGCGCAGGCCGGCTGTCATACAGCGGCACCACGGCATCCCCGGCGACCTCGCGAAAATAGTCGGGTGTCCAGCGCTCCCGTGCCGGCCACTCTCGGGTCAGCTCCTCCAGGATCACCGGTTGCGCGGCCGCCTTGTACTGCCGCAGGAACGTGTCCGGTTCGACAAACCCGACCCGCTCTACCGGCGTAGTCTCGATCATTTCCGCTCCCGTTTCCGCGCTCGGGGAAGCCCGTCAGCCTACCAAGCCCGCCCGCAGCGCGCGGTGCTGCGCTGCTGCAACAGCCAGGCAGACAGCAGATGCGTGAGCCACCACACCCCGGAACATACCGCCATGACCACCGCCAGCCATGCAACAGGGTGCATCCACTCCTGCACCTGCCCACCCGGACCCAGCACCCAGTTCACGTTGTTGTCGGCATCCGCCAGCGCGAAGGTCAGCAACAGGATGGCCCAGCCCAGCCCCACCATGTAACGCCAGGCACGGGGGTCATACCCGAGACGCCAGACCATCCAGATCAGCACGAACGGAAGCGGCAGGTGGTAAAGCGACAGCAGGCGCACGAACAGCGGGATCTCGGGGTTGAACATGTAGTGCACAATCCCCAGCGGGGCCCAGCCCCAGACCGCCATGCTCAGCAGGAAATCCAGCACCCAGCCCAGCTCCAGAAGCACGACGGCCACCAGCATCATGCTCGCGATCCGGCGACTCTCCAGCCAGGCCGCCAGCAGCCCGCCCAGTAACGCCACGTTGGAAAACCAGAGAAAATTGAACCAGCCGTGCACCACGGCATACACCGGAACCAGCACCAGCACGAAGGCGAGATAGCTCCACTTGAAGGCGCGGGGGACCCTCTCGCCACTGCCTGTTGTGACCCGCATGCGCGCCCCTCTTCTTGCCCGTCCGTGCATTCGGGCTCAGGGTAGCAGCATGACACCCACACGCCCCGGAAGCGCATCGCCCCATGAGACGGCTGTCGTTCCTTTTCCTCGCCCTGTTCCTGGCCACCGCCCCGGTCGCACTGGCTGCGGACACCGCTGAACCGCCCACCCCCACCATTGGCCTGGCGCTGGGCTCGGGCGGGGCCGGGGGCCTGGCGCATATCGCCATGCTGCAGGTGTTCGACGACCGGGGGGTCCTGCCCGACCGCATCACCGGCACCAGCATCGGCGCCGTGATCGGCGGCCTGTACGCCGCGGGGCTCGATGCCGACGAGATCTTCGACCTGTTCGACGACTTTTCCGGATCCGAGCTTGATGCCCTGACCGGGCTGGCGCGCTCCGAGATCAAGCTGCTGGACCTGGTCCCCCTGCGACTGGGCCGCAATGCCCTGTTCGATTCGGGCGAGTTCCTGCGTTTCCTCGCCGAGCACACCGAGGCGCGCGACTTCGACGATCTGCGCATCCCCTTCGCCGTGGTCGCCACCGACTTTCGCACCGGCGAGAGCGTGGTGATCGACCAGGGCGACCTGTTCCTGGCGATCGAGGCAAGCATGGCAGTGCCCGGCCTGTTCGAACCGGTCCGGCACGACGACGGCCAGACCCTGATCGACGGCGGGGCCTCCAATCCGCTGCCCTATGATCTGCTGCAGGGCGAATACGACTACGTGATCGCCGTGGACGTGTCCGGCAATGGCTCGCCGAACGCCACCGAGGAGATCGGCATGACCGACCTGCTGTTCAAGAGCTTCAGCATCATGCAGGGCTCCATCATCCGCCACATGACCCGCCTCGACCCGCCGGATCTCTACCTGGTACCGGATACTGGTGGCATCCGTTTGCTGCACTTCAACCGGATCGACGAAATCCTGGAGAAGGCGGAGCCCGCCGCCGGGGAACTCCGCGCCCAGCTCGATACCTGGGGCATCCAGCCCCCGGCCCCCAGCCGGTAATCCGTGCCCAGAATCCCTGTTTCATGCCCTATACTCGCGGCATCCACCGTAACGGACACGGTGCCAAGGGAAGCCTGCAAGAACCGTGACCAGCGATAACCCCGATCCCCGGCCAGACGCAAAAGATCCGCCCCCGGGAACCGGCGACGGACGCCATGAGCTGTGGTTTACCCGACGCGATGATCAGGTGTGCGGGCCCTACCCTCAGCGCTCGATCGGCCGCTTCCTGATCCTGGGCCGGCTGCGCCCGGATGACCAGGTCAGCCTCGACCGCGAGACCTGGTGGCGCATCGACCAGCGCCCTCACCTGATCCCCGAAGAGTTGCAGAACGCCCACACCCCAGAGGGCCGCGAACGCCTGAACCAGGCCCGCCTGCGCGAGGACGAACGCCGGCGGGAACGGCGCGACGACAACCCGCCCGCCGAGATCCGCGAGCGCCGCAAGGGGGACCGCCGTTGTCCCGAATCGCCCGCGACGATCTCCCATCGCCAACAATGGGCCGAGATCCTGGAACGGCCGGCGCCGCCCTGGAGTGAGTGGGTCCGCGGGCCGCGGCCCTGGATCGCGGGTGGCCTTGCAGTCACCCTGGCCATCGGCCTGCTGCTCGCCTTCGGGATTGCCTTCGAGCGTGACTCCGGGCCCGACTGCGAACAGGCCGCCGGGCCCGGGGTCAACTGGAACTACTGTGACAAGGCCGGCGCCGACCTGCGCGGTGCCGACCTGACGGGCGCGTCACTCCACAGCACCCGCCTGGCCGGCGCGCGCCTGCATGGTGCACGGCTGACCGACGCGGATCTGCGTTTCGCGGACCTCGCCCTGGCCGGACTGGAGGGCGCGAATCTGGCTGAAACCAACCTGACCGGCGCGGACCTGATCCAGGCTCGCCTGGTCGACGCCAACCTCGAGAATGCCAATCTCGCCCACGCCAACCTGACCGATGCCGACCTCTCCGGTGCCCGGCTGGACGCTGCTTACCTAAGCCGCAGCATCTGGACCGACGGCCGCATCTGCGCCCGTGACTCAGTCGGGAGCTGCGACTGACCCGCGGGCGCGCCCTCCACGTGCCACGCCCGGATCCGGATCGATTCCCAGCTCCTCCGCCACCTCCGCCCAGTACGGCTCGGCCTCGCAGGAACAGCAGTCGCACCAATCGGTGACACCGTCATGCATGCTGAGCCGGCTGCGCACGGCCTGCGGCATTCGCGTTCCGGATGTTTCGTGCGACGTCGTCGCACCCCCATCTCCGCCCTCTTCCCGATCCTGGTTCATGGCAACACCTCCCGACACGGACTCCTCATTCTGACCATAGACGGTGCCGAATCTCCGTGGGATTGCGGGTACGGGCCTGAGCTCCGCCCCGTGCTACTCTCGATCCGTTCGATCCCGGCCCCTGGTGAATATGATCACCCGACGCGACAAGGTCCTGCTCTCGGTCTCCGCCGCGACCCTGCTCGGCATCCTGCTGCCGCTCGCCGCCCTGGCCTGGTTTCTGTGGCAGGAGTCCGTGGTCGCCGAGGAGAAGCGCCTGGCCGAACTCTCCCAGCGTCTGGGCGAACAGACCGAAGCCGCGCTGGTAGACGCCCGCGAACTGCTGGACAGCCTCAATCAGCTGGACCTGGAACCCTGCTCCCCGGAGCACCTGGAACGCCTTCAGGACGCGGCCATCGCACGGCCTCATGTGCGTGCCATCGGTTACTGGCGCGCGGCCGAACGCCAGTGCGGTGCGGGGTTTGTCCAGGGCGAGGCCCTCACACCACCGCGTGCCAGCCGCATCTACGACACCGGCGTGGTCGCCTGGTGGCCGAGCGCGGACACCGCCGTGGGCGGTGTGGAGCTGTTCCTGATGCGCTTCGGCCAGCATGATGTCGCGATCGACCCACGCCTGTTGATCAGTCCGGGCCTGCTGGACAAGCAACGGGTCGGCCTGTGGGTCGAAGGCCTTCCCATGAGCCGCTATCCCGCTGACGCCGACCTGCCATCACCCGACACCACCCCCATTGGCCTGAGCGTCGACCGCGCCCAGGGGCGCATCATCAGCCGCTTCTCGCTGGACACGATCTTCCCGGTCGACATCATTGCCGCGCAGCCGCTGGCGGCCTTCTGGGATCGCTACCTTTCCACCCTGATCGTGGCGGGCATCTTCGGGCTGCTCTTGGTGACCCTCTGGCTACTCCTGGTCCTGCATTACCTGCGCCGCCACCTGAGCCTGGCCAGCGAGCTGCGCGAGGCCATTGCCAACGAGCGCCTGAGTGTCGAGTACCAGCCCATCGTCGACCTCGCGGACGGCCGTTGCCGGGGTGCCGAGGCCCTGGCCCGCTGGCATCGCGAGGGCGACGAGACCATCCGCCCGGATGTCTTTGTGCCGCTCGCCGAGGACACCGGGCAGGCCACCGATCTGACCCTGGCCATCCTGCGCGCGATCCTCCGCGATCTGGGCGACAACCTGCGGGCGCATCCCGAGCAGGCCATCAACCTCAACATTACCGGCCACGACCTAGCCTCCGACCGCTTCGGGGATGCGCTGCGCAAGGCCCTGCGCGAGGCAGGTGTCGCACCCTCCGCGATCAAGCTGGAGCTGACCGAACGCTCCCTGCTCAACGAAGACGCCATCCGCGCCCGCCTGCGGGAACTGCGCCGGCGCGGCCACCACATCGCCATCGACGACTTTGGCACAGGATATTCGAGCCTTTCCTACCTGGAACGTTTCGAACTCGATACACTAAAAATCGACAAGACCTTTGCCGATGCCATCGCCCACGAAGCGGTGACCAGCAATGTCATCGGCCACATCATCGAGATGGCCCGCTCGCTCAATCTGCAGATCGTCGCCGAGGGCATCGAATCGGCCCACCAGGTGGAATGGTTGCGCGCGCAGGGCGTGGAAGGCGGACAGGGCTACCACTTCAGTCGGCCCTTGTCCGCCGAGGCCTTCCTCGACTGGTGCCGCCAACACTGAGGAGACCATGTTCCAATCTTCGAACACCCGTCGCTCGGGCCGAATCCTGGCGCTCCCCCTGTTACTGTCCGCGATGGCCTCGGGCTGTGCCCTGTTGCCGGTGGAGCAGGATGCACCGGCTCCCACTGGCGACCGCCCCGCCTCCGAACCCGCCGCGCCGGAAACCGATACGGCGCCACCCGAAGGCACCGATAGCCAGCCCGAAACGGATACGGACACGGCCGCAGGTACGGATACGGACACGGCCGCAGGTACGGATACGGATACGGATACCGAGACGGAGACGGAAACCCGCTCGACGGAACCCACCGAACCGTCGCTGGGCCTGCACATCGCCCGCTCGTCCAGCGCCGAAAGCGAACGACGCGTCTTCCTGAGAGAACAGGGTCACGAAACCCTGGACCCCGGCCGCCTGGGCTACTACATGGACGTCCTGGGGGCCCGCCTGCGCCAGGAGTTGTCCGGACAGCCCAGCGCGATCGATCATCAGGATTCGGGTATCCGCGTGACCCTGCCGGAAGGTGCCGACCAGGCCCGCGCCCTGGATACCATCGGCCGGCTGCTCGACGAGTTTGGTGCCAGCCTGGTGACCGTCATCGCGCATGGACACGGCATGGACGCATCCGACACCTCGTCGGAGGGCACGGAGGACGATGCGATGGCGGCGGGCCGCCGCCTGGAGAACGCCGGGGTCGCCCCCGAACGCCTGGTCCTGCGCGTCTTCGGCACCACCACTCCGGCCGGGAACCTCGGCAGCGAGGCATTCTCCCCGCAGATCGAGCTGCTGATCCAGCCCCTCGCCGCCAGCTGATCAATCCAACCACCACGCAATACCGCCTGCGCCCCAAAGAAGGACTTGATTCGCCATGAACGCGACCGCAGCCGACGAGCCGGAGAACACAGGGACGGCACTGGGACCGGGCATCGAATCGCCCACCACGCACCCCGAGATGGAACCGGACAGCACCGTCTATCGCACGCTGCTGGAATCCACCCGCGCCATCCCGTGGAGGATCGACTGGGCGACCATGCGCTTCACCTATATCGGCCCGCAGATCGAGGCGTTGCTGGGCTGGACACCGGAGAGCTGGGTCAGCATCGACAACTGGGTGGAGCGCATGCACCCGGACGACCGCGAATCGGTCGTCAACTTCTGCGTGGCACAGTCGCAGTCCGGGGTCGACCACGAGGCCGACTATCGTGCGCTGACGCGGGACGGGCACTACATCTGGATCCGCGATGTGGTCCACGTGGTGCGCAGGGACGGCGAGGTGGAGGCCCTGGTCGGTTTCATGTTCGACATCAGCGAGCGCAAGCAACAGGAAGAAGAACTGCTGCGCCTGAAGTCCGAACTGGAGGCCCTGTCCTACCGCGACTCGCTTACCGGCATCGCCAACCGTCGGCAGTTCGACCTCGTACTCGAACGCGAGTGGGCCCACGCCCGGCGCGACAAGCGCCCGCTCTCCGCCATCATGCTCGATATCGACCATTTCAAGGAATACAACGACCGCTACGGGCACCCGGCCGGCGACGGCTGCCTGCAGCGGATCGCCACCTGTCTCGCCGGCGTCGTCGGCCGCGAACAGGACCTGCTGGCACGCCTGGGCGGGGAGGAGTTCGTACTGATCCTGCCGGACACCGATATCGACGCGGCCCACGCGCTGGCCGAGCGCTGCCTGCAGCGCATCCGCGAGGAGGCGATCCCGCACGCGAGTTCCCGCGTGGCCCCCACACTGACCGCCAGCGCCGGGGTCGGCTGCCTCACCCCCAACGAGACCCGCCACGCCACGCAGGTGGTCGAGGCCGCGGACCGCGCCCTGTACCAGGCCAAGCGCGGTGGGCGCGACCGGGTCGCCATTGCCGCGGCCGACACCGCCGAACCCAGGCCCTGAACCATCCCCATCGCCGGTGATCTGAACGGATAGCAACCGGACCGCGCCCGCGCAGGGGCCGGAACGCAGTCCATCCGCGGCCGGGCCGAGCGCCAGGGCCGTGATCCACGTCCAGTCCTCGCGCAGCGGTCGCTGGGCCACGTGGAAAACATCCCGGATTCGGACCAGACTCCGGGGAAAGCGGCACCCCGGAGAGAGGGATCGACATGACCAGCCTGCATCAACCCGCGCGGGAACCTGCGCTCTACCGTTTTCTCGGCATCGTGTTGCCGCCGGTGGCGGCGTACCGCTACGGCGCCGCCGCCCACAGCTGCGCCGCGCCGATCGCCATTGCCTGGGCGGCCGCCCTCGTGTCGATCGCCTATGCCCTGCTGACCGGCCTGGCCGACATCTCCGGCTACGGCGGCTTCCCGCTGGCAATCGGTCTGTTCCTGTGGGTGTTTGCGACGGTATGGACCTTCCTCGTCGTGCGAAACGTGCAGGCGGATCCCTCCCTTACCGACCCCCGGACACACGAACAACGCGTCCGCCAGCGCGAGGACGCCCACGACCCGCTGGATGAACTCGATTCCGGCGAACGCCCGCGCTGACATCTCCGCCCGTACCCGCGCCCCACTGAACCGCGCCGCGTTGACGCCGCTTGACCGCCCCTGAAATCTGCCTCTTGAATACGGTTTGCGCCTTCAGAACTCCCCTGACAAACTCGGGACAACACGTTCGGATGGAAGGAGCCAGCAGGACGCGTCCGACAGGGGAAATGCATGAGCGATTCGTCCGGGGTGATGGTCCAGTACGAGGACCTGGTGGAAAACCACCCCTTCATCATCATCTGTTATCGACCCGACACCACCATCTTCTATGCCAACCGGGCGGCCCACGAATACTTCGCGGCGCCCGCCGGCAGCCTGCTCGGGCACCGCTGGATCCATGACCTCCCCAAAGAGCGGCAGCCCGAGAACCGCGCCGACCTGCTGCGCTATACCCCCGACGCGCCCGTGCGCACCATCGAGAACCCGGTGCGCCGCGGCGACGGGACCGACCGCTGGATCCGCTGGACCAGCCGCGCCTTTTTCAACGAGGCCGGCGAGATCACCCATTTTCAGACCCTCGGAATCGACGTCACGGACCGCAAGCAGGGCGAACTCCTGCGCGAGAACCTGCTGGGGAGCCTGGCTGAGGGCGTCTTCGGCATCGACGCCGATGGCAACTACACCTTCCTCAACCCCGCGGCCTGCGAACTGCTCGGGTTCGCCAGCGAAGACGAGGCCCTGAGCCACAATTCGCACGAACTGTCGCACCACAGCCGGCCCGACGGCCAGGCCTTCCCCGCCACGGAATGCCCGGTCTACCGGGTCTTGCGCACCGGCGAGCCATTGCAGGCCTGCGAGGAGTATTTCTGGAGCCGCGCGGGGCACGGGTTCCCGGTACTGATCAACGCCGCCCCGCTGTTCGATGCCCGCAACCGTGTTACCGGCGCCGTGGTCTCGTTCCAGGACATCACCGAGCGGCGCGCGGCGCGCGAGGCGCTGGAACGGCGCGAGGCGGAACTGCAGGAGGCGCAGCAGATCGCCCATCTGGGCAACTGGATCTCGGACTTCGACGCCGGGGGCATCCGCTGGTCCAGCGAGGTGTTCCGCATCTTCGGCCTCGAATACGACCAATGGGGTGCGACCCACGAGGCGTTCATGCAGGCCGTGCACCCGGACGACCGCGAGCGCGTGCAGCGCGCGGTCGACGACGCCCTCACCCCCGGAGGACCGGAATACGACATCGAGCACCGCATCGTCCGCCCCGATGGCTCCGTCCGCATCGTCTACCAGCGCGGGAGCGTGGACTTCGATGCCCAGGGCCGGCCCCAACGCATGGCCGGCGTGGTGCACGACATCACCGAACGGCGCGAGGCGGAGCGCCACCTCCATTTCATCACCTACCACGACGCCCTCACCGGCCTGCCCAACCGCACCCGCTTTGCCGAACGCGCCGACCAGGCCGTCGCCGATGCCGAGCGCCTGGGGCGTCCGCTGGTGCTGGCCCACATTGGCCTGGATCGCTTCAAGAGCGTCAACGAAGGCATGGGCCAGGCCACCGGCGACGAGGTCCTGCAACATGTGGCCCGGCGCCTGGAAAACCGTCTGCCGGTCGGTGGCGTGCTGGCACGCCTGGGCGGCGACGAGTTCGGCGCCCTGCTCCCGGTGGAGTCTCCCGGCTCGGTCGCCGGCGCCGTCACCCGCCTGCTGGAGCCACTGCGCCAGATCATCAAGGCTGGCGAGCACGAGCTCTATGTGCCCGGTTCCGTCGGGGTCGCCGTGTATCCCCACGACACCCAGGATGCGTCCGACCTGATGCGCCGCGCCGAATCCGCGATGCACCAGGCCAAGCGCACCGAGGGCAATGCCATCCAGTTCTGTTCCGGCGAGCTCAACAACGACGTGCGGACACGCGTCTCGCTGGAGGGCCAACTGCGGCGCGCGGTCGATCACCAGGAAGGGTTCTTTCTCCACTACCAGCCGCGGGTGGCGGCCGGCGATGGCCGGATCGTCGGCGTCGAGGCCCTGCTGCGCTGGGAGGATGGCGCCGGCACCGTGCATTCGCCGGGCGCCTTCATCCCGATCCTCGAAGAGACCGGGCTGATCGTCGAACTGGGCCAGTGGATACTGACCGAGGCCTGCCGTCAGTGTCGGGACTGGCATCAGGCCGGGCTGCCACCGGTCCGCGTGTCCGTCAATCTGGCCGCTCCCCAGTTTCGGGATCGCCAGATGGCGCACAGCATCGACCGGGTATTGGAACACACCCAGCTGAGTGCGGACGCCCTGGAGCTGGAGGTCACCGAGAGCATGCTGATGGCCGATACCGACCAGGTCATCCGCACCTTGGGGCAGTTTCGCGAGCGCGGGGTGCGCGTGGCCCTGGACGACTTCGGCACCGGGTATTCATCGCTGGCCTATCTGCGCCGTTTTCCGCTGGATGTGCTGAAGATCGATCGCTGCTTCACCGCGGACCTGGAGACCGAGTCGAGCGCGGGCGCCATCGTGCGCACCATCCTCAGCCTCGCGGATAACCTGGGCCTCGAATCCGTCGCCGAGGGCGTGGAAACCGAGGCGCAGCAAGCCTTCCTGCAGGAGGCCGGTTGCCAGACCCTGCAGGGCTTCCTGTTTGCCCGCCCGCAGCCAGCCGCCGACTGCCAACGGATGCTCGCCGAGCCCGCTTCGTCCGCCGCAGCGCACCCGGGCCGCAGCGCCTGAGCGGTTCCCCGCGCCATGTTCGCGCGCCCAAGCGACGACGCAGCGAGCATGCACATCGATCCGTGTTTCCCTACGATGGACCATCACCAACCGGAGACCACCGCGTGCGCCTAGCAATCGTACTGGCAGGAATCATGCTGATCGCCGGCTGCAGCGCGCTGCCGCGGGGCGATGATGCCCCGCGCGAGGTGGCCTACATCTGCGCCTACGGCCCCGAACTCACCGCCACCTTCGAGGGCGAGCAGGCCGTGCTGGCTTTCAACGGGGCCCGCGCCCGACTACAAGCCACCGAGACGGCCTACGGCGGGCGCTACGCCAATCCCACCGACGACATCGTGTTCTGGACCCGCGACGACGCCGCCATGCTCGAGATGCTGGGCGTGTTCTGGAGCTGTCGCGCCCTGCCCGACCGCGGATGACCGACGCAGCGACCCGTTTCGTCCTGCAGGCCACCTGTGCCCGCACGGCGGTGCGCGGCCCGGTCATCCAGACCCTCTGGAGCGGCTACGGCGAGATCGTGCGCTACCTTCTTGAAGGCGGCGACTCCCCCACAGTCATCCTCAAGCACATCGTGTTCCCCGACGAGCTGGACCATCCGCGCGGCTGGAGCAACAACCGCTCGCATCAGCGCAAGGTCCGCTCCTATCAGGTGGAAATGGCCTGGTACCGCGACTGGGCCAACCAATGCGACGCCACCAGCCGTGTGCCCCGCTGTCTGGATACCGCGACCATCGGCGACGAGCACCTGATCGTGCTGGAGGACCTCGACGCTGCCGGTTTCCCGCAGCGCAGGGACCACCTGACCCGCGCCGAGGCGCGGCTCTGCCTGCGCTGGCTCGCCCGCTTCCACGCGCGTTTCATGGGGCGGGAGCCCACCGGCCTGTGGCCCGAGGGCAGCTACTGGCATCTGGCCACCCGCCCGGACGAGTGGGCCGCCATCGAGGACCCGGCGATTCGCGAGACGGCAGCGGCCCTCGACGACGCCCTGACCGGCGCCCGCTACCGCAGCTTGGTCCACGGCGATGCCAAGGTCGCCAACTTCTGCTTTGCGCCAGAGGGCGACGCCGTTGCCGCCGTGGATTTCCAGTATGTCGGAGGCGGCTGCGGCATGCGCGATGTGGCCTATTTCCTCGGGAGCTGCCTGGACGAACGGGAACAGGAAAACTGGGAGGCCGACCTGCTGGATGCCTATTTCGAGGCATTGCGCGAGGCCCTGAACGAACGGGGCAAGGGCACGGAAGCCGGCGCCATCGAGCACGAGTGGCGTGCGCTGTTCCCTATTGCCCAGGCCGACTTCTACCGCTTCCTGGTCGGCTGGATGCCGGATCACTGGAAGATCCACGACTACAGCCGCCGCACGGCACTGGCCATGGTCCGGCGCCTTCAGGAAGGTGGCTGGTCCGACATCCCGTCGGGGGCGGATTCGAGCGCTTCCGCGACCTCCAGCCAGTAGGGCCCGGCCGCACAGCGACCCACAAGCAATCGGCGACCGCCGGCGCAGCCGGAACCGCGGGGGCATTCGGAGTCGGCAGATCGGCCCTGGGTCGGCTCACGTCGTTCATGGCGGGCCGATGACGGCACACCCGAACACATCCCTTACGGTGCGGCAGTGTCCGCCGCAGGGGGCGCCGCAGCCCCCGAGAAACCGGGCCCACGGACATCCGCAGGCGCCCAGTCGCGTCCGCTGTCCCGACCGGTCACCCACCACTCGTGCACGAACAGCCGCAGCGGCCCGCGCACCCGTTCCTCGAAGCGCGTAGGCAGGGTGTACCCCTCGATCTCCGCGTACTCCAGGAAGGTCGTATCCACGTGGGCACCCTGGGTGGGGCCAAAGCCGTTCAGGGTGACATGCACGCGATAAAGCAGGTCGGTTTCGGGGTGGATCCACATCACCACCCGGTCTTCGTCCGCCTCGCCGAACCCGGGCTCAATGGTGGCCAGTACCCGACGGTAGTTCACACCGCCCTCGCGCTGGTCCGCCAGCCGCTCCATGTCGGTCGCCCGGTGTTTGACGAAGCTCGGACCGTAGTGGAACAGCTCGCCGGCGTCCGTGGTCATCGCGCTGGCGCGAATCCGGTCGCGGTCCGAACTGCGCTCGCCATCGTAGTACAAGCGGAATTCGTCACCGTGGCGGAAGACGCTCTTGGTGCCCTCGGGACCGGTGTAGTGGACCGCATACAGATCATCGGCGGGGCGATAACGCTCTTCGCCCTGGCCGCGGTAGTCGCCGTCCGCCACCAGCGGCTGCAAACGCTGGATCACGCGCCCCCACTCGCCATCGGTCGCCTGATTCAGATCACCCGGGTATTCGCGCAGGTCCCCGCCGTGGGCCGCAAGCGTTCGCTGAAACAGGGCCTGCGCACTCAGTCCGTCGTCGAATTCCGGATCCGGACCGGGCTGCGGGAAGGTGCCCCCACACCCGGCCAGCAGGACCGCGACTCCCAGCCAGAGGGCGGCGGCTGGCACCCTGATTCTTGCCCAATCAACCATGCATCGCTCCTAACAGGAAATATCTGTACCTTTCTTGTACATGACCTGTACATTGTTTGCAACGGCCTCTACCGCACCCGGTCACAAGGAGCTCGCCATGTTCTTCAACCCCGCCGTTTCGCCGACGGCCCATCCTGCTACGGGAACCACCGACGCGGCCGTGCTCGACGCGGTTCGGGAGGCCGTCGCCTACATCGAGTTCACCCCGCGCGGCCAGGTCCTCGATACCAACGAGCTCTTCCTGAAGACCATAGGCCACCCGCGCGAGGACGTCATCGGCCAGCACCACCGGATGTTCTGCAGCCCCGAGTACGCACGCTCTGTGCAGTACCGCGACTTCTGGCGCCGCCTGGCGGCCGGGGAATCGCATACCGGAACCTTCCCCCGAGTGACGCGCACGGGCGAAACCATCTGGCTGGAAGCCACCTACTTCCCCGTGCGCGACACCCAGGGCCAGGTGGAGAAGATCGCGAAGATCGCCTACGACGTCACCGAAAAGCAGGAACAGCTGCGCGACCAGGCAGCCGTCTTCACCGCCCTGGACCGCTCCATGGCGGTGATCGAGTTCACCCCGGAGGGCGAGATCCTCAAGGCCAATGACAACTTCCTCCAAGCGGTCGGCTACAACCTCGACGACATACGCGGCCAGCATCATCGTATCTTCTGCGACGAGACCTTCTATCGCGATCATCCCGATTTCTGGGAGCGCCTGGCGCAGGGCCAGCTCATGAGCGGGAAGTTCCGGCGGCTGAAGGCCAACGGCCAGGAGCTGTGGCTGGAGGCCACCTACAATCCGATTCTCGACCAACAAGGCCGGGTGGAGAAGGTCATCAAGTTCGCCACCGACATCACCGCCAGCGTGCATACGGCGCAGCGCACCCGCGAGGCCTCGGCCGTCGCCCACGACATGGCCCGCAAGACTGCCGATCACGCCCGCAGCGGCGAGGACTCACTGCGGCTCAACGCACAGCACACCGTGCAGATTCGTGCCGAGGTCACCAGCACCCAGGAGGCAGTCGAACGTCTCAACGCCGAGGCACGCAACATCGAGTCCATCATAGAGACCATCCGCACCGTGGCCGAGACCACCCGGATGCTGTCCCTGAACGCCGCCATCGAGGCCGCGCGCGCCGGCGAACAGGGCCGCGGCTTTGCCGTGGTTGCCCAGGAGGTGCGCAAGCTCGCCGCCAGCACCAGCGAAGCAACCACCCGAATCGCCGAGGTCATCAACAGCAACCTGGAACGCACACGCGAAATCGCCGCTCGCATCGACACGGTCCGTGAGGTCGCCGAGCAGGCCGACGCCCAGGTCCAGACCGTCCAGGGCATCGTCGACGAGATCCGCGACGGCGCCAACCTGGTCGTGGAATCCATCTCTTCCATCCCGCGCGATCACCCGTAGGGACTGCTCCGGGAGTCCGCATCTCCCGGGGCGGGCACCATCCGCGCGGGGACGGGTCTCACCAACGGCCCACACATCTTGGGGAGGCATCATGTCCTTCACTCGCACACTCTGGCTCGCCGCCCTGCTCCTGTTCTCGGCGCCGGCCCTGACACACGCCGAGGGACCCGAACAGGCGGTACTGGCCGGCGGTTGCTTCTGGTCCATGCAAGCACCCTTCGACACGCTGGAAGGCGTCCTTGAAACCGAGCTTGGATATACCGGGGGGCATACCCTCGATCCCGGGTACTGGCAGGTGGTCACCGGGCGCACCGGCCACGTCGAGGCCGTGCGTATCCTCTTCGACCCCGAGCGCATCGGCTTCAGCGAGATCCTGGAGGCCTTCTGGCGCAGTATTGACCCGCTGGATCCCCACGGGCAGTTCTGTGATCGCGGGCCCCACTATCGAACCGCCATCTTTCCGCAGGATGCCGCCCAGCGCGCCATCGCCGAAGCCTCACGGGCCGAGCTGAACCGCTCGGGCCGCTTCGACCAACCGGTCGTGACGCGCATACGGGACGCTGCACCCTTCTATCGGGCCGAGGACGAACACCAGAACTACTACCGCAACCACCCGGAACGCTACGCCGACTACGTGACCCATTGCGGCCTGGAGGAGCGCCTGCAAGCGCTATGGGGCGTACCGAACAGGTTGGGGCCACCATGGAAATGATTGGGTTTCCCGGGCCTAAAGTTAGGTTCAAGACCGCCGTTAACGCACTGTAGCCGCGAAACTTCGGCTGCATGATCCCGGCGGCATGGCACCGGGTACCGACAGGCCCGGTGACGGGCCGTGAGACCCGACAACATGGCCCAGGTGATCAACACGAATCTCCTGTCGCTCAACGCCCAGCGCAACCTGCGGCTTTCCCAGGGCGCCCTGCAGGTGGCCCTGCAACGCCTGGCCTCCGGGCGCCGCATCAACTCGGCGCGCGACGATGCCGCCGGAATGGCCATCAGCGAACGCTTCACCACCCAGATTCGTGGCCTGAACCAGGCCATGCGCAATGCGCAGGACGGCATCGGGCTGGCCCGCACCGCCGAGGGCGGGCTGGGCTCCATGAGCGGCAACATCCAGCGCATCCGCGAGCTGGCCCTGCAGGCGGCCAACGGCACCCTGTCCGCCTCCGACCGCCAGGCCCTGAACCGCGAGGCCCGGCAGTTGCTGGCCGAGACCGACCGGGTGGTTACCCAGACCACCTTCAATGGACGGACCCTGCTCGATGGCAGCGCCCCCACCGCGTTCTTTCAGGTTGGTGCCAACGCCGGGCAGACCCTCGCCGTGGACCTCGGCGACGGCATGGGCACGCGCCAGCTCGGCGCGATCGCGACCAGCCGGTCGGGGGATCTGACAGCGCTGTTCGCCAGCGGCCCGTTCACGGTGGCGGGCGACTTCCGCATCCGCATCGGCGAGCGGCCGGCGATCGACGTCCCGGACGGGGACTATGACTCGGTCGCGGCCCTGGCCACCGCCATCAACCGCGAGCTCGGAGACCCGAGCCGCGCCTCCGCCAGCTTCGATGGGCGCCTCGACATCACCGCACGCGAGACCATCACCATCAGCGGCGACGCCGGTCTCAATGCCCTGGACATGCCCGCCACCCGCGCGGTCGAGGGCCACCTCGCCGGGATCGATCTGGGCACCGCACAGGGCGCCAGCGACGCCCTCCCCCGACTCGACCAGGCCCTGGACCAGATCAGCGCCCGGCGCGGTCGTCTGGGCGCGGTGCAAAATCGCCTGGAGTCCACCATCGACAACCTGGGCATCGGCAGCGAGAACCTCCAGGCCGCGCGCAGCCGCATCCTGGATGCCGACTACGCCGCCGAGGTCGCCGCCCTGATCCGTGCCCAGATCCTCCAGCAGGCCGGAATCGCCATCCTCGCCCAGGCCAACCTGGCACCCCGGCTTGTCCTGCGCCTGCTCGCCTGAATCGCGTCCACCGTGCGCCCGCGATCTATCGACGGTCTGCCGGGAGCCCGGACCAAAGTTCATCAAGGTCCGCGAATGGCCAGACGGAAGGATCCTCGCGCCCGGCAATCGCTTCCTTGTTATGGACAGCGGAGAGATCCACCACCCTGGGTGGAATCCGGCAACCCGAGCTCGTCGAATAGAAGATCTTCACGACCGGCTTGAGCAGCGAACCGGCGGACTGGTCGACGACTACAGCAAGGCGTCCGGATTCCAGGCGCACCAGGGACCCCACGGGGTAAATCCCCAGGCTCTTCACGAACGCCTGGAAGACGGTTGGATCGAAATGGCCGTTCGCCCATTCCGCCATCCTGCGGATGGAGTCGCCCGGGTCCCAGCCCGCCTTGTAAGGGCGATTCGAGGTGATCGCGTCATAGACATCGCAGACCGCGCCCATCTTCGCGTACAGGGTAATCTGATCCCCTGTCAGCCCCTCGGGATATCCCGAACCATCCATCTTTTCGTGGTGATGCAGGCAAACATCCAGGGTGATCGGATCGAGGTCATCTTCAGCGGCCTGAAGGATACGGCGCCCCTCCTCCGGATGGCGCTTCATCACAGCAAACTCCTCATCGGTCAGCTTGCCGGGCTTGTTGAGCACATCCAGCGGCATCGCGGCCTTGCCGATGTCGTGCATCAGCCCCGCCTCGCCAGCCGCCAGGACTGCCTCGTCCGCGAGCCCCAGCTCGCGCGCCAACGCCACCATCAGCGCGCATACCGCCACCGAATGCATGTAGGTGTAGTCGTCGGCGTTCTTCAGCCGCGCCAGGCTAACCAGGGCGCGGGAATTACGGGTCACGGAGTCCGTGATTTCCTCGACTACCTTGCGCGCCAGCTCGGTGTCCACGGTACGGCCCATGCGCGCCTCGCCGAAAATCGAAGTCATCGCCTGCCGCGACTTCCTGCAGATCGTAACGGCTCGCTGCAGTTCCTCCGCAGTAGAAACGGGTTCCTGGCGACCTTCCACAGCGCAAGCGGCCTGCAGCGAGTCCTGCACCTCGGCTTCCCGCGTTGCCTGCATTACGGCCTCCCCCGCGCCTTCTAGGTCCCGTCCCTTGGCGGTGTCGATCCAGACCTCGCGGATGCGGCTTTTCCGCAGTGTCGCGAGGTCCTTCGGGTCGTCCAGGAGAAAGCGTGTGCGCCAGAAGGGATGCTCCATCCACGAGCCACAAAGTTCCCGGATGTACATTCCCTCGACGACATGTTCCAACTTGATCTTCTTCAGCATTCGGGGCCCAGGCTTGCAATGGCAGGCCGGGTCTGCAGAACGGTGTTCTGACTCACATGTACTACACTCGTGATACAGGTGGTCGCTTGGACGACTGGACATGCCACCCTGAAGCCGTGCCGCCTTGTCGCACAGCCGAAGGTGTAATAACCGGCCCGGGATTGGCCAAAGGAAGAGCGCGATGTCCAGGTTTCCCTCGGCCCTGCCCTCCACCGGTGGCATCCGCTACACCGACTATCTCGCGCGCACCACACTCCGTGCCTGGGTGGGCATGTCATTCGTGGGCGCTAGTCTGCTGATCTTGGGTGGGCTCGCCCTGTCCTGGCTGGTCGTCTACACCGCCGGTGGCGCTGACAGTATCGTCCCGCACTTTTATTACGTGCCCATCCTGTTCGCCGCGGCGCGCTTCGGCGCGGGCGCCGCCCTGGTCGTGGCCTTGGTGGCCGGCGTGCTGGCCGGACCCATGACGCCGGTGGATGTCACCGCCGGCATCGCGCAGGAGACCGAACGCTGGCTAACCCGTACCGGATTCTTCGTCGGCATCGGCCAGCTGATGGCCTGGCTGGTCATCCCCGCGCTGCACCCGGTCACCGAGGAACTGCGGCGCATGCGCCAGGAATTCGATATCCGGCGCGGGCTGCGGCACAACGAGTTTTTCCTGCGCTACCAACCGATTTACTCCCTGGCGCAGGAGCGCCATGTCGGCGTCGAGGCGCTGATCCGCTGGCGACACCCCATCCGCGGAGAACTATCCCCGGCGGAGTTTCTGGACGTGGCGGAGGATTCCACGTTAATCCATGACATCTGCGATCTGGCCCTGGACGAGGGCTGCCGCCAGGCGGCCGCGTGGAACGCTCTGGCCGCCGAACACGGCCGCCCCGCATGGTATGTGGCAATCAACCTCTCGGCGCACGACATCGTCCGCCCCGAAATGGCGGCCCATGTCGCGGCCGCGCTGGATCGCCATCGGCTACCGCCGGAGTTGCTGCACATCGAACTGACCGAAACGGTGCTGGCTATGGACGCGGCCACCGATGCCCTGAAGCAGCTCAAGTCACTCGGCATCCAGCTCGCCATCGACGACTTCGGCACGGGTTATTCCTCGCTGGCCTACCTCAACCGCTTCCCCATCGACATCCTCAAGATCGACCGCCAGCTGATCTCCGGACTCGGCCTGGATCCGTCGGCGCGGGACCTCTCGCGCGGCATGGTCCTGCTGGCCGAGTCACTGGGCCTGCGAACCATCGCCGAGGGCGTGGAGACGAAGGAACAACTGGCAATCGGCCGCGAACTGAAATTCGATTGCATCCAGGGCTACTACTTCGCCCGCCCGTTACGGGCCGAAGAGATCCCATCCCTGCTGCTTTCCGACACGCCGCACACCGGCCATCTGCGCGCCGTGCGCTACTGACCGAAATAGTCGCGCAGGAGCTGGGTCGTGCGGGCAGTCGGATCCTCGCGGATGCGCCGCTCCTCGTCCGCGAGGATGGTAAACAGGCCATCCAGGGCGTGATCGGTCACGTAGCGATCCAGATCGACGTCCAGCCCCGACAGGCCCGGAATACGGCCCGCCGCGTCGCGCAGCGGCTGGTACACCCGATAGACGTCGGCCCGCTCCATCTGCTCCCGCACAATCGGCATGTAGCGCTCGCGCAGGGTGGACTCCGACGCATCGCGCAGATACTGCGTGGCGGCATCATCGGCCCCGCGCAGCACCCCATACACGTCCTCCGGCCGCATCCCGCGGATGGCGCTGACAAACACCGGAACGGCCTCCCGCGCTGCCGCCTCCGCCGCGCGGTTCATGCGCCGCTCAAGGTCGTCAACCTGGCTGGCGAACCCGACGCGCCGCAGCACATCCCCAGCCTGTTCCAGCTCCTGCGGCAGCCCGATCCGGATCAGGGCGTTGCCCCAGTAACCGTCCTCGCGGCCGGTCCGCTCCACCGTGCGCTCGGTGCCCACCCGAAGGGCCTCGCGGATGGCCTCCTCGGCACGATCATCACCACCATCGAGGCCGAAGTCGCGGACATCCAGTCCGGCGCAGGCGGTCAGCAAGAGGGGGACCAGAAGCCAGGGGAGCAGGTACGCGCGTCGCATGTCGAAACTTCCGTGAGGGACTTCCCGTCATGATACACAGGGCATCGAATCCCCCGCTCCAGCCCCCCACTTGCCGTGGAGCTCAGCTTGTCCGATGGTGATCGTCCATGAATGCCAGCCGTCCTGATTCGAACCGGCGCCGCCGGCGCCTCGGCGCCTTCCTGATCCTGGTGGGCGTGCCCCTGCTCGCCCTGGCCATCTGGGTCGGCTGGGCCGAGCAGAACCCGGAACAGGAGCGCGAGCTGCGCGTCGAAGTCCAGGACCGCCTGCACGAATGGTTCCCCGAGAGCATGGAGCTGCCCGACGATCTGCAGGGCTTCCTGCCGCGTTCGGACCGGTTCGATGACGAGCGCCCGCCGGACGTCCTGCTGCTGCACGGACTGGACGAGCCCGGCGATATCTGGGACGCCCTGGCGCCCGCGCTGGACGACGCCGGAAGCAATGGCTGGGAATTCCGCTATCCCAACGACCAGGCCATCGACCACAGTGCGGACCTGCTGGCGGAACACTGGGCGCAGCTCGAAGGCGACGACCCGCTGATCCTGATTGGCCACAGCATGGGGGGTCTGGTGATCCGCGATTTCGTAACGCGCTACCGGCATCCGGAGGATGCGACCCCGCGTGTCGGGGGGCGACCCGTCGCCGGCGTAATCCTGGTGGCCACCCCCAATCATGGCTCCGAGTGGGCCCGGCTGCGGGTCTGGCTGGAGGTACGCGAGTGGCTGGCCGACATCCAGCAGCAGCGCTTCTCGCTGTTTGCCGGCCTGCGCGACGGCACCGGCGCGGCCAAGATCGACTTGCGCCCGGACAGCCGCTTCCTGGCCGAACTCAACGCACGCCCCTGGCCGGACGACATACCGGTCCGCATCATCGGCGGCAAACTGCCCGAACCCACCCCCGCCATGCGCGAGAGTCTCGCCGCGCTGGACGAACAGATCGACCTCGAGGCGGTGGCCGGGCGCATCAGCGAATGGTGGGAGCAGACCGACGACGAACTGGGCGACGGCGTGGTGCCGGTCGAATCCCTGCACCTGGACGGGCATCCGGACCCGCTGATCCTCGAGGCCTCGCATCGTGGGCTGCTGGTACCCGGCCCGCTGACGGACGATCCGCCCGCCATCGACCCTATCCTCGACATCCTCGAACACTGGAACGCCGCGCCGGGAGACTGAACACCCGGCTCGGGTCCGGCCGGCGCCGCTATCCGCCGCGCTCGACCAGCTCCACACGGCGGTTCTGGGCTCGCCCTGCCTCCGTGCGGTTGGTAGTGACCGGCGCCATCATCCCGGCCCCTGCGGCCTGGAGCCGGCTGCCTGCGATACCGTGCCGGTCGCGCAGCCAGTTCACCACGGACTGCGCGCGCTCCAGGGACAGCGACACGTTGTAGTCAAAGTCACCGGTGTTGTCGGTATGCCCGACCACCAGCAGCTCCATGGATGACTGCTCGTTCATCAGGTCCGCGATCGTCGCCAGCGCCTCGGCGGATTCCGGCAGGATCGCCGCGCTGTTCACCTCGAACAGGATGTCTTGCACCGCCACGCGGCCGTCCTCGATCAGGCCGGTCTCCATCTCGCCGGCGGTCAGCGGCTGGTGATCCATGGTCGTATCCATGTCCTCCGCGGTCACGATCGCTTTGGAGACCGCCGGCCCGTCGACCCGACGGGCGTTAAACACGGCAATCCCCGCCAGCACATCCCCGGCCTCGGAGCGCGCCGCGATGTAGCGCACCTGACGATCCCGGTTGGCTACCCGGCAGCAATCGCGCGCCCCGCGCTCGAACAGGCCGGATTCCCGGAAAAAGGTCCGTCCCGCCCCGCCCGAGAGCTCCTCCTCGGAGCCGGTGAACAGGATCTCGAAACCGCGTGCCTCCAACGCCTGCAGGTAGCTGCGCTTCACCCGCAGCGTGGTTACGCTGGGGTCCTCGAAGTTGTAGCTCAGCCGCAGGACCTCGCCCTCCAGCCGTTCGACCGACTCGAACCCATCCCCGTCCCACGGCCCGGTGGGCACCGCGAGCCGGTCAAAGTCGCTCTGGTCCTGGTACACGATGTACGAACCCGCCACCCGCGGCACATCCGGGTGATCCCCAGCCCCGTCGATGTCGGCCGCGCCCGCGCTGCCCACCCCCATCAGCCCCGCGACGACCCAGCCCGCAACCGCCGTGTTCGCACGCTTCCCCATGTAATTCCCCCTGTCCATACCCAAGATACGGCCCTACGGATACCCCAGCCGCAAGGCACCCTGCAACCCCGAAGCCGTCGCCCCGACCGACCGCCGCGGAACATCGACGGGAATCCCGGCTCTCAAGGGCATGGACATCCCCCTGCTCGTCATCGGCGCCCTGCTCCTCGCCAGCCTGACCGCCTTCTTCTCCGGCGTGCTGCCCTATCCCATCGGCTGGATCATTCTGGGCATCGCCTTCATCGCGCGGCTGCTCTATCTGCGCGGGCGCTGAACGACCGGTCGTCACCGGTGTACGGACGTTGTATCGTCAAGACTCCGCGCAAGCCCGGGACTGCACCCGCATGACTGCCAACCGACTCATCGGCCTCTACACCGGCCGCGTGGCCACGGACTTCGCCAATGGCCGCGCCAGCGCCATCGACAAGCAGCCGGTGGCCGGCGCGGTGACGGTAGAGTCCCTTGGCCTGGCGGGTGACGAGCAGGCCGACCCAGACCACCACGGAGGCTCGGAGCGGGCCCTGCTCCACTACAGCCTGGACCGTTATGACGGCTGGCGGGTGCAGTATCCGGATCACGCGGCCCGCTTCGCCGCCCCCGGCTTCGGCGAGAACCTCGCCAGCCACGGCATGGACGAACACAGCGTGCACATCGGCGATATCTATCGCATCGGCACCGCCCGGGTGCAGGTCAGCCAGCCCCGCACGCCGTGCTGGAAGCTCGACGTGCGCTTCGGCATCCCGGGCCTGGCGCGCGAGGTCCAGGAGACCGGCCGCTGCGGCTGGTTCTACCGCGTACTGCAACCGGGCACCCTCACCGTGGGCGATACCATCGAACACCTCGAACGCCGGCCCGACAGCCTCAGCATCGCCGCGGCCATGGCAGCGGTCTATCGGCAACCGGACGCCCAGCACCTGCAGCAACTGGCCGATTGCGCGGCCCTGGCCTCCAACTGGCGGGAAAAGGCCCGGCGAAAGCTGCGCGGCACCCCCGATGCCCGCAGCCACCAGCGCCTCACCGGCGAACCGCCCACCCGGTAATCTCCCCCGTACCCGGCTGGCGGACGCAACGGCACAAGTCCACTCCCCATATCCGCATCACGTTCCGGAGCCCCCGGGACGACGGCGGCCCCGGGGCTTCCGTCGCCCCCCATCCAGTCCCGGCACCGCCCGTCGAGTATTGACGTCTACGGGCGGGAGAAGGCCCAGGTGCTCGTAGAGACAGGGCCTGCGGGCGCCATGGCCCCGTACTCCACCCAGCGCGCATGAAGCCGGGCGCCCGTTACCAGCAGCTCGGCACCCTCGGTCACGGCCACGAGCGCCACTTGGCCATCCGCAAAACCGCGCGCGCATCCTTGCCGATCGTCGCCACGCGTTCCGTCCGCGTGGAGCACCCGTTCAAGCTCCAGCGTGACGTACCCCTCGGCCCGCACCAGTACCGTCACTTCGAAACGGCATTCCGACCAGTGCGAGGCACGGACCAACGTGACGCTTGCCAGCAACAGGCCGGCCAGCCCCACACCCACCAGGATTCTCGAAAGAGCCATCACCGCGTGTTTCTCCGGGCGCGTTGACCGGACTGTACTGGCATCCCGCCTGGACTCGCTTTACAGGACCCATGCCCGAAACAGGGGTGTAACGGGCAAAAAAATAAAATCAACAACAAAAACCATTTCTTAAAATCACCAAAGGAGACTCCAATGAGACATTCAGAGACCCCGGCCAAGCGCCGCACGGTTACCGCGAGGCCGCGTTTCCGGCTTCTGGCCGCCCTGGCCTGCACCGCACTTGTCGGCCTCGGCTGGAACGCATCTGCCACGGCGTTCGAGCCCGAAGCCAAGGTCGTCTATCACGTGGACTATGGCGATCCCCAACGGCTATCCTCGATGCTGACCAGCATCAACAACATGATGACGCACTACCAGAACGAGTTCATGCATGTCGACGTGCGGGTGGTATTCATGTCCGACGGCATACGGTTCACCACTGACAACAACCTCGAAGGCACCCCGTTCGAGTCGGATCGGGCGTTCATCGAGGAACGCGACGAACTCCGCACGCGGCTCGCCGGGTTGAAGCAAACGCACGGGGTACAGTACGAGCTTTGCGACATTACCCGGACGCGGGTCCGGCTGGACCATGACGAGGGCTACGACAAGGTCAGCCTGGTTCCCTCCGGTGTTGTCCGCCTGGCGGAACTCCAGAACGAAGAAGGCTTCGCCTACATCAAGATCGACTGACCCCAGGGGCAGAGCCCCTTCCATGTCGCGAGGCATCCAGGCGATGCCCCGTGGCATCGGGTCTTGCCGCCATCCCTCGCCCAGATCGCACATTCCAGTGCCCGGCCCACCAGGGAAACCCGCAACAACGTCCCCTGGCCACACCGCTGATCAAGGACGGTCGAGTAGACGGTAATCCCGCGATCCATCATCCCGTTCGGTAACCACGAGTTCGACCTCGCGACCCACTCCCATCGGGCTTCGCAGCTCCTGCCACAGAAATCGGACCGGACCGTCCGCGGGCGTCTCGACAACGACACGAATCCATGTCGTGTCCTCGGTCTCCCGTTCGACCTCGATCACCGGTGCCCGGATCACCTCCCGACTGGCTACGCCAGGCCCGAACCAGTCCGAATACAGCAACACGCCCAAGACTGCCAGCATGCCCAACGCCGCGAATGCCGCCCGTGTATTCCGAAAGGCATATGCCAGATTGTTCCAGAAACGCCCGACCATCCCGCCCCCCATCCAGCAAACGTCGACGACTGGGCGCCGACCGACTCCTTCCGACAAAACCCGTGGGCGCCTGCTCCACCTCGACTTCCGGATAAGTAGAGGAGTCTCGCCAGCAGGCAGTCGGATCGGAGACCCCGGAAAATCCGGCCGTATGCCCGTCATTTGCTACCGGCTCGTGGTATGCGACACCGCCCGGTACCGGTCGGCGTCACTTACCCGGAGTGCAGGGGTCAATTCGCCTGACGGATCCCTTCTGGGCCGACCAATGGTTCCGGACGATCCAGGCCGAACCCCTGCCCATGGGTGACGCCGACTTCCACGAGACGCGCCCGGATTGCTTCGTCTTCCACATGTTCGGCAATCGTGGTCAGCCCCAGGATCTGACCCACCTCGTGAATGGCGCGCACCATTGCGCGGTCGATCGGATCGGTGTTGATGTCCCGAACAAAGCCACCGTCGATCTTCAGATAATCCACCGGCAGATGCTTGAGGTAGGAAAACGAGGACAGGCCGCTGCCGAAATCGTCCAGCGCGAAGTGACAACCCGTTCGCCGCATCTCGGTCATCAGCCGAGCGGTTCGCTGCAGGTGCCGGACCGCCGCGGTCTCGGTGATCTCGAAGCACAAGCGGTCACCGGGGAGGCCGGACTTCGCCACCGACTCCTGTAGAAACACCAGGAAGGCATCGTTATTCAGTGACGAACCCGAGAGGTTGATCCCCATTACCGGAAGGTCACCCCATCCGGCAGCCTGGAGTTGCTGCATGTACGCCAGCGTCCGGGACACCACCCAGCGGTCGACCTGCCCCATCAGGTCATAGCGTTCGGCCGCCGGGATGAAGGTATCCGGCCGGACCAACTGACCATCGCGGTCACGCAGGCGCAGCAGGACTTCGAAATAGGCATCCGTGTCATCCGCCAGCGTGCGAACTGGTTGTGCCCAGAGTTCGAAACGATCCTGCTCGATCGCGTCCGGAATGCTGCTGACCCAGTGCAGTTCGCCCACCCGGTCACGCAAGTCCTCGTCCTCCGCGCGGAACACGCGCACCTGGTTGCGCCCCGTGTCCTTGACCACGTAGCAGGCCGCATCCGCCTGCTGCAGGATCAACTGGGTCGACTCGCTCGCCCTGCTGACTTCGACCAGCCCCAGACTGGCGGACACGGAGAAGGTCGACTCGTCCCAGTAGAAACGGAAGCTGGCCAGTTCGCGGCCGATCTCCTCGGCCAGGATTCGTCCGTCCTCGATGTCCCGGTCAACCATCAGGATCCCGAATTCATCCCCTCCGAGGCGCGCGACGATATCGCGTTCGTGCAACAGATGAGGCAAGAGCGCCGAAACCTGACGCAGGAGCTCGTCGCCTGCGGTGTGTCCACGGGTGTCATTGATAATCTTGAACTGGTCGAGGTCGAGATAGCACAGGGTGTGCCGGGTGTGGTGCGTGCGCGCGGAACGTAGCTGGTCCTCGAGACACGCCTCGAAGGCCGGCCGGTTCAGCAACCCTGTCAGGGCATCGTGTGTGGCCTGATAGTCGAGCCGGCGCATCACCTCGCGCAGATCGCTGATGTCACGCATCACGAGAACGCTCGCCTGGCTGTCGGCGGCGCGATTCAGGATCGGGGTAAAGGAAAGCTGGACCGGGCGGGTCTGGTCGTTCGCGGTGTGCAGGCGCATATGGGCAGGGTGGCCTGCTTCCGCGAGCACCTGACTACTGGATTCGAGCCGCGCGGACATCGAGTCCCCGCCGCTCTCGTCTTCCAGACATACCACCTCGTCGAGGGGCCGTTTCGCCAGTTGTGCCGCGGGCTCGCCCAGCAACAGGCTGGCCACCGGGTTGGCGTAGTCGATACGCCCATGGTCGTCGGTGGTAATCACCGCGTCGCCAATCGACTCCAGCGTGGTCTGGGCCCGCTCCTTCTCGCGCCGGTTTTGCTCCCGTTCAGTGGCGATGATCTCCCGCTGATGCATGTGGGTCAGGGTCATGCTCAGCCAGTCGGCACTGAGCTGAAGGAACCGCCGTTCCAGCGCGTCCGGTGGCTTGCGCCTCGCATCGTCGCGATAGAGCACCAACAAGCCACGCTGGTTGTCGGGAAGCGGAAGTTCGACCGTCTCGAGGCAAGCCGGAAGCGAATCCAGGCCCCTGGAGCGCAGTTCCTCGCAGGTACCGGACCGGCCTTCCTCAAGGGACAATGCCGAAAGCTCCCGCAGCGCACGTTCGGACAACGGCGAGGCGCGGTGCGGCGGGTAGTGCCGGAGTCGTCTTGCCTCCATCCCGGCCGGGTCCAGTTCATAGAGGGCCACCCCGTCCATCCGCAGCTGCTCAGCAACCACCCGCAGCAAATGCCGAATGGCCTCCTCGTGGTCACTGCTGGCCTGGGTCGCTTCGACAAAGGTGTTCAGGAGGTCGGTCTGCGACCGAAGCAGGTGCATGCGCGCCAGCATGAACCCGAAAAGGATCCCGACAACGGAAGGGATCGCCAGCAAGCGCGGCTCGAAACGATCGGCCCCATAGACAAACAGGATCTGGACCACCGCCAGCAGAGTGACGATCGCGACCGAAATGCCGATGAACCGCGCATAGG
Source organism: Thioalkalivibrio sp. AKL12 (assembly GCF_000377925.1). Lineage (NCBI taxonomy): Bacteria > Pseudomonadati > Pseudomonadota > Gammaproteobacteria > Chromatiales > Ectothiorhodospiraceae > Thioalkalivibrio > Thioalkalivibrio sp. AKL12. The sequence continues at coordinate 152,616 of NZ_KB898889.1, read as the reverse complement.
CCGGCCAGGTGTTCCGTAACCCGAGTTGTGCCCGCATCCCCCCCTCCCCTTGCGTGTCGATGCGTCGTCTGGCATCAACGGGGTCTTCCCGCAATAGCGGTGGAAATGCCCCCCGATCATTGTGACTATAACGGGTGCCTGATCGGGCCGAAAGAATGCGGCCCGCCGAAAATTAACGGCCCATCGGCTTCGGCACTCCGGGAAGGGCTTTCTGCACGTGCCGTTGCGGTCAAGATCGACCTGCCGCCGATTGCTAGATCCTGGCCCCCAACTGGCGGGAGAAGACCCGGAGAAAGTTTCGCCGCGCCCCCGATGCCAGCATCCAGCAGAGCCTCACCGGTGAACCGCCCGCCAAATAACGCGTGCCACGCACTGGCCCACGATGGCTCGCACCATCAGCCCATGACCAGGTTCATCAGGGGGAACAGCCCGAACCAGAGCACATAACCCAGGGAGGCCGCCATTAATCCATCGATGCGCCCTCTGGGGCCTTGGCGGTGCAGCGCACGCCACAGGAGCCAGACCAACCAGGCGGCATACGGAACCACCACATACCCGATCCCGGCATAGGCCCCCTGCACCCATCCCAGCGCATCGAACGATGCGCCGCTGATGGCCGCCAGGATGGTGAACGACAACGCCACCCAAAGCGCGCCGTCGTTCCCCAGGCGCACGGCCAGGGTGCCCTTGCCCACCGCGGCGTCCGCCTCGCGGTCGGGAATCCCGGATAGCGTGATCGACGGCACAATCGCCAGGAACAGCGGCAGGCTCAACAGCCAGGGCAAGGACGCGGTCCAGTCGCCCGCCAGGAACACATAGCCGCACAGCAGCACGCCCAGGCTGTGCGTCAGCGCGACATCGAGCTCGCCCAGCCCCCGATAGCTAAGCTTCAGCGGCGCCGCCGTGTAGCCGATCGCCAGGATCGCGAGGACGGCCATCACCGTCAGGATCGGCCCCGAATCTCCGGGTGCGGTCGCCAGCAATGCCACGAACGCGAGGGCGAAGCCCACCAGCGCGCCGGCAATCCCCACGCCCAGCTCGCGCGCGGACAACAGCCCCTCCACCAGCACGCGCGACCCACCGGTAAAGGGACCATAGAACCGGTTTTGCCGGTCCGAGCCAAAGTCCACGCGTTCGTTCACCAGCACCGTGGCCACTTCCAGTAGAAACAGGCACAGGTACCCGAGCCAGAACACCGGATTGCCGAACACCCCACCCGCCGGGGCGGCCACCAGCGCCCCCACCGCGTAGGCCACAAAGGTCATCGGATAGAACTGCAAGCGCAACGCCTGGAGCCAGGCACCGGCCTTGTGCGCAAGCCACTCACCCGCACTTTCGCGCCCCTTGGCCAGACGCAGCCCTTCCTGGCGTGCGCGCTGCAACCAGGCCTTGCGCTGGGCCTCGTCGCTATGGCGCACCGAACCGAACATCAACGAGCGCACCGGCCGGACCCCACAGAACCCCAGCGTGGCGCGCGCCATCGCATTGGCACCTGGCTGGCGATACACCAGCCGGTGGATTAGCGGCGGCGTATCCATGGTCGTGATCAATTGCGCCGAGCGGCCCTGCAGCAACCCTTCGTACCCGGTACCGCCCTCGCAAGAGCGAAAGGCGAATTCCGGTGTCATGATTCGGTCCAGAAAACCCTTGAGCAGCGCCGGCATGGTGCCCCACCAGGTGGGATAGACAAACACCAGATGATCAGCCCACTCGACGAGGCCGCGTGCGGCCTCCAGATCCTTTTCGAGTGGCTGCTGATTGGGCGAAGGGGTGTGGACGTGCGGATCAAACTCCAGGCTCGCCAGATTCAGGGACTGCACCTCGGTCCCGGCCGCGCGCGCCCCTTCGCTGTAGGCTTCGGCCAGCGCCCCGCACAGGCTATCGGCGCGCGGGTGGCCGAGGATGACGAGCACCTTCAAGCAGTGTCGCCCCATGCGGTCGTCATACCCTCGTTCTCCAGCCCGCCACGGTAACAACCACCGACGTCATGGGTACCGCAAGCCAGGCCCTGCCCGCGAATCGGATTCCACCCTGCCGACGACGTATCCCTGCATGACGAAACCCTCCGCACCACGCTACTCATCCATACCCACGACCCCACACAAGTCCTCCGTCCGCGCCGACCGACCGTTTTAGGGCCGATCCCGCGGGTCGAGGAATTCGTCCACCACAGCGGCTCCACCCAGAACATAGCCCGCGTCGGAGAGGCTTGCTACCGATCCGTCATACCCGGAAGCGCCGTTCCGTTAGAGAGCTCACAAGATCCGGTCCACCGGAACAGTTCACCGGGCGTACAAGAAGCGGTCGCGGCGACCTGCGTCTGCGGGTGGCTCAGCGACGCGGGTTACGGATTCCAAGCGCATCGGGATCCCGTTGCGGTTCGGACGGCCGGCGCAGTTCTGCGACGATCATGCGGAGCGATACGGCAAACAGAACCGTCCCCAGCACCAGCATGCCGTCGACCAGCCAGCCATTCGCCAGAAACGGAAAGATCGGACCATCAGTACCCCCGAACTTTTCGGCCAGTCCCAACCCCAGCAGGAGCGACCCCGGCGTCTGCACCAGCGCCGCACGGCGGAAGGGGTGCATCCGCACAGTCGACCGCTGTGCCGCGGCCACCGTGGACTCCTGGACGGCATCCGGCGCGGCCGTTCTGGCCGCCTTCGGCGGCAGTGAGCCCGGCGCGATGCCCCCCTCAGCAGGGTCCTCGGGGCCCCCTGCAGGGTGGCGATAGGCAAACACCCACCACATCAACAACGGGCTGCCAAGGAACGCAAACAGCACCAGCCCGAAAGCCCCCGCCCCGGATGTCTCGCCACCGTTCAGCGCATGCGCGAGCAATACCGTGGCAAAGGGCAGCACCAAGGTCGCGAAGGCATACAACACCCGCACCCCAAGCGCGGCGCGCCGCCGCGACAACAGCATCACCAATGCGGCCAGTAGCGCGAAACTGTATACAACCAGAAGAATCATGAACGCCTCCCTGCGTCACGTGATTGGAACGGTCCGTCGCTGCGGGGCCTGGCGACCCCACCTGCCGATCCTACCGTCCTGGACCATCCGTTGCTCGTGCTCCCCCCTGCGCCTTGCCAGCCTGACCGCCAGCCTTCGCAGGCGTACTGTCCTGTCTGACCGAGCCGATCAGCCCGCGTCGTCCAGGCCTGGAAACTCGAGTTCGTAGCGCAGCTCTTCCTCTGGCTGCCGGATGAAGTTCCCCTGCACCAGGTCGATCTGGGCCTGCCACAACAAGGCCAGACCATCGGCATCCTCCACATAGCTGGCCATGGTGTAGGCGCCGACCTCCTTGGCCTGGCCCAGGAGGCCGTTGAGCCGTAACGAAGGCGTGGCGGAGTGATGCAGCCCCACGGTGAGTTCCCGCGCGATCTTGACGTAGTCGGGCCGCATTTCGGCAAGCATCCGGCGCGTATCGGCATCGGTACTGGCGCCAAAGTGTTCCAGAGCGATGCGGATCTCCAAATCCCGAAGCGCATCGCCGAAGGCCGAGAGCTGATCCATCCGGCCCAGCACATCGCCCTCGCGGAGTTGCAGAACCAGGCTTCCCGGCCATACCGGGTGCACGGCAAGTTGCTTGCCCAGCCAGGGCAAAAAGCTCGAATCGCCGAGCGTCCGGCCCTGACCTCCAGGACGCTGCCCGACCCAGCGAGCTCTTCGCGGGGCATAACGCCGAGGGGCCTTGTGGCAGCCTGATTCGGTTATTCCCGAACCGAGCCCCGGGTTAGGATGACGCCTTGCGCATAACGGGAGAGGGATCGTGCTGTTCTGGCTCACGTTGGTGCCGTTCGTGTTGCTGTTCGTGTGGCTGGTGCCGTTGCGGCGGCCGGCCTTTGAAGCGGCGCCCATCGCCTATATCGCCACCCTGGTGCTGGCCGTTCTGGTCTGGCAGATATCGGGCACGGTGCTGGTAGCGAGTCTGCTGGATGCTGCCATCGTTTTCGTGGAGGTCCTGCTGATCATCCTGATGGCACTGCTGGTGCTGAACGTGATGATCGGGACCGGGCACATGAGTGCAATCCAGTCAGTCATCGCTAGCGTCTCGCGCGACCACCGGGTGCTGGCCATGCTGCTGGGGTGGGGGCTGGTCGGTTTCGTAGAGGGCATCGCCGGCTTCGGCACCCCCGCGGTACTGGCGGCACCGCTGCTGGTGTATTTCGGCATGCGGCCCCTGAAGGCGGTCGCCATCGCCCTGATCGGCAACAGCACCGCCGTCCCCTTCGGTGCGGCCGGAACGCCCGTGATCATCGGCTTCGCCGGCCTCGGCCTGGATGCGGAGACCACCCGCTCGGCCGTGTTGCAGACGGCGGTCATCCACACCGTCCTCGCACCGTTCATTACGCTGTTCATGGTCTGGGTGGCGACCCTCGGCGAGGAACGCGGGCGCTTCCGCGAATTCGTGCCCTTCGCCGTGCTGTCGGCGCTGGCGTTCGGCATCCCCTATCTGCTGGTTGCCTGGCTGGTGGGGCCGGAACTGCCCGCGATCATCGGCGGCGTGGTGGCAATGGCGGTGATTGCCCTGGCGGCCCATCGCGGCTTCCTGCTACCTGGGCACGAACAGCACCCAGAGGTCGAGCGGGCCCCAGTCGGGCGCGTGCTCCTGGCCTTTGTGCCGTTCGCGGTCATGGCCGTGGCACTGATCGCCTCGCGCACCATCATGCCGCTGCGCGAGGCCCTGCAGTCCGTGCGCTGGTCGCCGGGCGAGTTCCACGGCATTGAGCTGGGGCAAAGCCTCGCCCCGCTGTACACACCCTATTTCTACTTTGGCCTGGCCCTGCTCACCGCGCTGATCCTGTTCCGCGTGAGCCGCGCCACGCTGGGTCAGGCGGTGGCCGCCACCTGGGGCAAGCTGCGCGTGGCGGCCATCGTGCTGGCGTTCATCATCGCCCTCACCCAGCTCCTGCTGAGCTCCGGCTCCAACGCCGCCGGCCTGCCGTCGATGCCACAGGTGCTGGGGCAGGGCCTGGCGGAATCACTGGGCGGGACCTTCGTGATGTTCAGCGCCTTCCTCGGCGCGCTGGGCTCGTTCATGACCGGAAGCGCGACCGTCTCCAACCTGCTGTTTGCACAACTCCAGGCGGACACCGCCGATGCCCTGGGCATGGCGCTCCCGACCGTACTCGCCCTGCAACTGATCGGCGCCGGGGTGGGCAACATGATCTCGCTGCACAACATCGCCATGGCGGCCGGAGCCGCCGGTCTGCAGGCGCGCGAGGGTCAGGTGATCCGCGAGACCATCATCCCGGTCATCGTCGTCTGCCTCGGAGCCGGCTTGCTGGCACTCGCCTGGTAGCCAGGGGCGGCGTCGGCCCGCGCTACGGGTTACCGGAAGGCGACACTGGGGCGCCTTTCCGTGGCCCCGGCTACCACCGATAACAACTGGCCTCCTTGCCCATAATTTGCATCCCGATACGCTCCGCCGCGGGGCCACCCGCCACTCCGTAGCAGACATGCAGCGGCAACAAGTGCTCCGCCCGCGGATGGCAGAACCGGGCGCCCGTCGCGGCATCCCAGTGCACGAGCTTGGCCGCCCGTGCATCTTCCGCGTCCGCGCGCCCGCAGCAAACGGCCTCCAACCAGGCCTCGAACGACTGGTTGAGCTGCCGGGCCTCCTGCGTATCGGGCGTGAAAAAGGCGCGCAGGTTGTGGAACGAGAAGCCAGACCCCACCACCCACACACCGGATTCATGCAGCCCTGCCAGAGCCCGTCCAATCTCGATATGCTGCGCCGGGTCCAGCGTCTCCACCAGGGAAAGCTGAACGCATGGGACCTGCGCCTCGGGATACATGATCTTCAGCGGCACGAAGAGCCCGTTATCGAACCCTCGCGCCGGGTCCAGGTGCGCATCGATGCCCGCCTCCTGCAGCCGTCGATGAACCTCCGCGGCCAGTGCCGGCTCGCCCGGGCAGGGATATTCGATGGTGTACGACTCCGGGGGAAACCCGTGGTAGTCGTAGATCAGCCCCGGATTCGCCCCGGACGTGATGGTCGGCACCGACGCCTCCCAGTGCGCACTCACCACCACCAGCGCATCGGGCACCCGCACGCGCCCGGCCAGACCCTCCAGATTCTCCACCATGGCCGTGTGCCCTGGGTCCCCCAGCAGTGGCAGCGGCCCGCCGCCATGGGACAAAAACAACGCCTGCGTCTTGTCCATCCTTCGCTCCCGCCGTTGCATCCCGGTCATCCGGTCACCCACACAAGCCCGCTACCTACCTGCGCCCGTGTCCATCAACGCTGAGACCTGCACCCCTGGAGCCGACAAGCGCCCGCAGTCACTGCCAGACCAACGACCGCCCTGCACTGATCGTCCGGTTCGGGACTGGGCCCGTCACCCCAACCGTCAGTCTCGTCGTGCAATCCGCTTCCCTCAACTGGCGTGCATCCAGCTTTTCGTGTACACCGGAAACGTGTGTCACCCCCAGCATCCGGAGGCTGCATGTCCAGGAAATGGTTTCTACTAGCCGCTTTGCCATTGGCCGCATTGACGTCGACCCATGCGTGGGCAGACCCGGGCGAGATCCAGCGGATCCTCGAGGCAAAAGAGGCCGCATGGGAGGCCGGCGACGGCGAAGCCTGGGCACGCGATTATCAGGAAGATGCGGGGCTCGTGAACCTGTTCGGGACGCGTTTCAATGATCGCGCGACCAATGCCAAACGGCATACCGAAGTCCTGCAGGGCCCCTTTGCCGGAACGTCGCTCAGCGTGGACGTTCAGGACATCACCATGCTGAGCGGTGACACGGCCTTCGCCGAAGCCCTGTTGCGGGTCTCGAACATCGCGTCCATGCCTGCGGGCCTCCCGGACCGGGGGGACGGCGTCCTGCACACACGCATGAGCTTCCTGCTCGAACACGACGGTCATCACGGCTGGCAGATTCGGTTCGGGCAAAACACCGCCGTGCATCGGTAGGCGCGCGGAACCGGCATACTGGCACGGCGGCGAACTAGATCATGGAGACCCTCTGGCTTCGTCTCCACCGGACATGACGCGGTAGCGTTCAGGTGGTGACGCCTGGGTCTCGCGATGTCCGCCCCGCGCCCACTCCGATGGATGCGAGATCACTCCCGCCCGCACCATGTTCCGCCCCGCATCCACCCGTCTGCGCGCCAGCGGTGCCCTCGTCTCCACCGCCATCACGTGACCATCGGTCCTCTCGGAAGATGGCCTTTGCATCCCCTGCGCTGCTGAAAACCGGACTATCCCGGGCCGCGATCCACGGCATGGCATCCGCACTCTCGCCCTGAGATTCAGGGAGATGCCGGTCAGCGACCCTCGAAAACGTCGACTTTTCGACGGACCCCGCAGCCAACCCCCGCCAAAAGGTCAACATTCCGTCAAAAAATTGACCTATATCAGATTATCTGGATTTTCTTCTTTTACGATGGAAGCCGCTAGGTACTGGCGGGCCCAAAACCCCGCCCTCCAGCAGGCGGGGCCCCGAATGCCCCGAGACATTTGGTCTTGTTTAAGTGGTTGTTAACTTGAGGAGGTATTGCCATGAACAAGCTGGCCAAAGCTCTTTCTACCGCGGCGCTGATCGGCGCCTTTGCATTCCCGATGCATGCCTCGGCCCAGTGGTGGGGTCCCGGCTATCACGCGCCGAATCATGGCCCCTACTACGGTCCCGGCTACGGGTACGGTCCCGGCTGGGGTCGCGGCGTAGGTGACTGGTTCGGCCTCGGCGACATGTTCGGCGACTTCGACTTCAGCATGCGCGGTCGCGGCCATGGATACGGCAGCGGGCATGGATACGGCGACTACTACGGCCGTCACTACGGGAACTACTACCCGCGTTATGGCTATGCCCCGTATTACCACCCCGCCCCCTACCAGGGTGCAGCCTGGGCTCCGCAACAGATGGCCGCGGATCAGCCTGAAGATCAGGACAACTGATCGCGATCGCGCCTTCCGGCCGATAATCAACCGGCCCGGTCTGCCCATGGCAGGCCGGGCCGGTCACGTTCCTGCACCCCGCATTTCACACCGGATCTCGCCTCCCGGAAAATCATGGGATTCCTCATCTAGCCTGAAATTGACGCTTTATCCTCGTTTCATCGCTGTTTTCGACGTTTCGCGTGTTCAGCCCCCCGTTTTGCGCTCAAACCTGACCTATAGTTCTTTCAAAAACCCCGCTGGGCCGCAGATCCCATGACCGAGACCTCGGACATCCGCAGGAAGAGCTTCGTCGCCCACATGGCGACGGTCTTCATCAACGCCCTCAACGACAACTTCTTCCGGCTGGTGGTCATTTTCATCGCCATCCGCGAGTTCGTCGCCGAGGGCGAAGGCACCTTCTACTACAGCCTGGTCGGTTTCGTGTTCCTGCTTCCGTTCGTGCTGTTCTCGCCATGGGCGGGCTACATCGCCGACCGCTACAGCAAGAAGATCGTGATCGTCTGCACCCGCATGGCCGAGGCCGCGGTGCTGCTGACCGCCGCGCTGATGCTGATCACCGACAACTTCCCCGGCCTGCTGGTGACCACCTTCCTGATGGGCCTGCAGAGCACGTTCTTCAGCCCGGCGAAGTTCGGCATCCTGCCGGAGCTGGTGCGCTACCCGCAGCTATCGCGCGCCAACGGACACATCCAGCTATGGACGTTCCTGGCGATCATCCTCGGCACCGCGCTGGCCGGGTTCGTGATGGAGTTCGCCGGCGAGGCGCTGTGGGTCCCGGCGGCCCTGATCGTGGCGCTGTCGGTCACCGGTCTGGTGACCAGCTTGTTCATCGCCCCGACTTTGGCCACCGACAACCCCGCGCCGTTCCGCCTGAACCCGTTCGCGACCGTCATGCAGTCGGTCACCGAGATCCGGCCACACCGCGTCCTGTTCATGGTAATCCTCGGCATCGCATGGTTCTGGGCTCTGGGCACGCTGTACCAACTCAACGTCCCACTGTTCGCCGAGGTCCATCTGGAGCTGGGCGAGCTCGCGACCGGCATCATCCTGACCACGCTGGCGCTCGGCATCGGAACCGGCAGCATCCTTGCCGGCTACCTGTCGCGTGGCGGCATCGCCATGCACCATGCCCCGGCCGGCATGATCGCGGCGGCCCTGATCAGCGCATTGCTGTACTTCGCCACCGACAGTTACCCCGCGACGCTGGTGCTGATGGCCCTGCTGGGCATTGCCTCCGGTTTCTTCATCGTGCCGATCACCGCCTACCTGCAGGGTCACAGCCCCGCTGACCGGCGCGGCCGCTTCATCGCCGCCAGCAACTTCCTGGCTTTCTCCGCCATGCTGGTGGCACCGGTCCTGTTCTGGCTGCTTACCGGGCCCGCCGGTGCCACGCCCGCACATGTGTTCATGATCGGTGGACTGGCCTCGCTGCTGGTCGGGCTAACGGCCCTGCGGCTGTACCGCCGCCATCGCGCGGAGGCGGATGCCTGAGCCATCAGCCTGCAGCCCGCAGCCGTTCGATCAGGCGCTGGGCGTCCCGGGGCGCGGCGCCCTCGGCATCGTTGTCGAAGTAGACATGCACCTCGCACCCCTGCGCCAGCCACTGCCGCACGCGGTCGGCCCACTGGTCCAGCAGGCGGTCGCTGTAGGCCGAGGCATAGGTGCGGGTATGCCCGTGCAGACGGCAGTAGACCAGCGGGCCCGCTATGGCCTCCCAGCACGGCCAGTCCGGGGCATCGGAATGGCAGATCCCCACTCCGGCCGCGTCCAGCTGCCCCGCCACCGCCACCGCCACGGTAAACCAGCTGGGATGGCGAAACTCGATCGCATGCCGCACCTCCGGCCAGAAGCCCAGCGCGTTGGTGAACGCCTCCAGACGCTCCTGGTTCACCGCGAAGTTCGGCGGCAATTGCCACACGACCGCCCGCAGCCGGCTCCCCATCGGTTGCATGCGGTCGCGCAGCAGCCGAACCGAGTCCCCGGCGTCCTTCAGTCGGTGGATATGCGTGACGAACCGGCTGCCCTTGATCGCGAAGCCGAAATCCGGCGGCGTCTGCTCCGCCCACCGCTGCACAGTCGTACTCGCGGGCAGGCGGTAAAAGGTGGCATTGATCTCAGCCCGCTGAAATGCCGCGCACAGTGGGCGAGCCACTCGCGCTGTGGAACCCCGCGGTAGAAGTCGTCCTTCCACGCCCGGTAGTTCCAGCCGGACGTCCCGACATACGCACAGGCCATCGAGACCTCCTTCAGGCTTGCCTGCAACGAGTGTAGCCACAGGCCTGACGCCCTATCCGGAGGGTGCCCCAATCTCGCCTGCACTCATGCAGCGGAGTCGCGTGCGGAAAGCGGGCGGCCCAATGTCCGCCCGTTCCCGGACGGCTCGCGCCCCCGGTCAGGGACGGTGACGACTCGCCCCGGTCGTCACACCGCCTGCGATCATGTGCGCCACCCGCAGTGGTTCCGGCAACCGGCTATGGACGCGCTGGTCTTCCAGGAGCCTCTGCGCCGCCTCGGGACTCAGCCCGCAGCGCTGCACGTACAACCCCGCCAGCGGTTCCATGACGCCGGCGGCCTCGATCAGTCGCCACTTGCGCACGCCCCCTGGAACAGGCCCGAGCAGCGCGCGACGAATCGCGGGCAGATCCGGTGCGTGGCGCGCCACCGCGAGGATCGGTAGCCCGGTGCGCGCGTGCAGCGCCGGCAGGTCCACCACGTTGAATCCAGCCAGGGTGATCCCCTGCAACAGGATCGCGTGCAGTTGCGGTGCAAACGGACTGTCCAGCCGCATGCCGGCGAATACCGCACCGACCACCAGCACATCACCCCGATGTGGCCGCGCGAACGGCGCATCATCGAAACCCACCACGTGTGAAAGACGCTCCTGCATCCGCTTCCCGGTCTGCCGCCTCTCGCGCCGCGGCGTTTCACAGTTCCACTGGTGTCCGCCCAGGCCTCGCCAACCCGGAGCGCACTCGGGGCGGGCCCCACCCGCAGCGGCCCCGCCCGCTCCGGCGGCCCATAACGGACTCGCCTCGAAGGGCCACCGGTTGCAGAGGCGCCCGCAATACCCTACATCATGGCAGATACAAGCCCCGTTCCAGAGCAGACCGTGACCGACGAACTGCAACGCATCCGCTTCCTGATCAAGCGTGACGGCGAGGCCGCCACGCGGGAATGGGTCGAGCGCACATTGAACATCTACCGCGAAGCGCTTGCCGGTGCGGGCAATCACCCCCCGGCAGCGCACTACCGCTCGGAGTTCGAGCACTCCATCCGCCGCTTCGAACAGTGGCTGCACGGCAACATGAGGGACGACACGATGACGTTATCCGTCGAGGAGTTCTCCCGGGCGCGGGAGATGGTCAGCGGCCTGCTGGAGGAACTGCATTTGGCGACCTATACGTTCGATGTCGAGCCGCACGACGATGGCTGGGAGATTCGGGTCGAATGCGCCGCCGAGGACGGCTGGATGACCCAAACCTTCGCCGCTAGCCGCGAGGAGCTGCGGCGCGGCGACGACGCCGGTGTGCGTCAGCGGCTGCTTGATGCCTGGGCCGGGCAGCTGGCCGGATGTCGACGCACGCGCTGACTGGACGCCTGACCGTTCCCAAAAGGCACAGACAGCCCTTGAATCCACGCCGGCCCGGGACATTTCGTACTTCTGCCCGGTCTCACCCAGTACCTGGACGACTGATCATTGACACCCCACATCTGGCGCCAACCTAGAGCGCACAAAGGGGGCTCGCCATGCGCCCGGACCTGATCACGGTATTTGGTGGCACCGGCTTTCTCGGCAGCGCGATCGTGCACGAGCTGATCGACGCCGGACACCCCGTGCGGATTGCTTCGCGCCGGGCGGCGTTACCCGCCGCGCTGGAACAACATGCCCAGGTGGAGCACTGCAGCGCCGATATCCGTGACGATGCCGCCGTCACCCGGGCCCTGGAGGGGGCCAGCGGCGTGGTGAACGCGGTCAGCCTGTATGTGGAACACCGCGACCTCCGCTTCACCACCATCCACGTGGAAGGCGCTGCGCGTCTCGCCCGATCGGCGCGCGCCGCGGGCCTGGCGAGAGTCGTGCAGATCTCCGGGATCGGGGCCGACAGCCAGTCGCGCTCCGCCTACATACGCGCCAGGGCCGAAGGCGAGTCGGCCGTGATCCGCGCGTTCCCCGACGCCTTGATCGTGCGTCCCAGCGTGCTCTTCGGCCCGCATGATGCCTTCCTGCGCAACCTGGCCGGCCTTGCGCGCCTGCCGGTGATCCCCTTGTTCGGCCGCGGAGAGACCCGCCTGCAGCCGGTGCACGTGGCCGATGTCGCCCGCGCCGTGGCCAGGCTGTTCGCCGCCACCCCGCCCGCACACCCGGTCTTCGAACTCGCTGGCCCCGACATCATGACGTACCGCCAGATCCTGACTCGGGTACTGGTTCACCTGGAACGCCAGCGCCCGATGGTGCCTGTGCCCTTCGCGCTCTGGCACGCACTGGCCCGGCTCGGCTCGCTGCTGCCGAACGCACCCCTGACCCGGGACCAGATCTTCCTGATGCAGCAGGACAACGTCGCCGACGAAACGGCGGGAAGCTTCGCCGACCTCGGCATCACGCCCCGCAGGCTGGAGGATTCCCTTCCGGACTGCCTCCCGGCGGAATGATTCCCGGATGCGCCGCCGCGCCGTGTGAAACCCAGGAAGCAGGGTGTCCTCTTCCTGCTCTCCTCCTGTCCTTTCCTGTTCGCCGGGGATGCGGCACGCCGGACCGCGGCTATATCCGGCGGCGCACACCTCACAAGCCCGCCAAATGCGCACCGCAATTGCACCATCGTTGGAGCCACCCTATGTTCCTGAATATGACGTCCTGCAATCGTGGTGATCCGATGGCACGAGCGCACACCTTCGACCGAATCACTGCCCGGCCACTCGCGCTGCTAACCACCCTGTGGCTGCTGGGCGGCGCCGCCGTCGCCGAGGACGACCCGGGCGCCCAAATTGCGCGGGAAGGCAATGATCGCGGCGCGACCGCCTGCATCCAGTGCCACGGCGAACAGGGACAGGGCCAGGCACAGCCCCCATTCCCACGCCTGGCGGGGCTCCCGAAGGCCTACTTGGTCGAGCAGATGACGGCCTACAGGGAAGGCCAGCGCCCGAATGCCACAATGGCCCAGATCGCCCAGCATCTGGACGATGACGAGATCGAGGCGGTCAGCCGCCACTACGCCGAGATGAAACCGGCGGGCGGGCCGCACCGGGTACCCGAAGACCTGGTAGAAAAAGGGCGCGAGATTGCGCTCGAAGGGCTGCCGGAGCGAAACATCCAGTCCTGCGCCTCCTGCCATGGCGAACAGGGGCGCGAGCGCAACCCCAGCCTGCCACCGCTCGCCGGCCATCCCCCGCGTTATCTCATGGCACAGCTCCAGGCCTATGCCCAGGGGGCCCGCAAGACCGCCCTGGCCGGTTTGATGCAGGGCATCGCCCAGGAGCTGGAGGAAGAAGAGATGGCCGCCGTGTCGGCCTACTTCGCCTCGATTCCCGCCCGCGAGGAATGACCCCTTTGCTGCCGCCCGGACCGGACATCAACGAGCCCCGGGGGCGCAGGGCCGTGGGGGCCCGGCTTCCGTCCATCCCGCCGGCGGGCTCAATCCCTAGATAGCCCCCCGACGCGTAGCGAGCCTCGACCGCAGTGCGGAAATGTCCCGGAGTGGGTATCTTGTTGGCGCGGGACAAGGCAATCCCGCTGTCGGGTCCGGTATCGCGCGGCCCGGATGAGTCAAAACAGGGAGAGAAACATGCCAGGGAAACTGATCGCGGGCGGCCTCGTGGTCGCCGCCGCCGGTGTCGGGTATTACCACTACGAGGTCCGGCAGGTCGAGCAGAAGCTCGACGACATGGTGGAGATGCTCCAGCCGCTCGGCACGCTGCACTACTCCGACGTCGGGTTCGGCCTCGGGGGCGAACTGCACGTCAACGGGCTGCTGTTTGAACCCAACAACACGGCCATCGGCCGCATGCGCGCAGACCGCATCACCCTGGAAGCCGGAAACCTGTGGCGGCTCGCCCGGCTTCGGCACACGCTGGATGCCCGACGCCTGCCGCGGCAGCTCGGGTTTTCCGTGCACGGGCTGACCCTGCCCGCCGGCATCGCCGCAGGCGCGCAGGGCGACACGCCTGCGCTGTGGCTCGACACCGCCGGCTGCGGGGCCTATCAGGCCGCCCCGCCGGACGCCCTGATGGCCGCCCTCGGCTATCGCGACATCCCGCTGGACTTCGGCGCCCACTACCACCTCGAAGAGGACCGCAACAGCCTGACCGTGCACAGCACGTTCGGCATGGGCCCACTGGGCCAGGGCTCCTCCACCGGACACTTCGACATCCAGGCCACCTCGAACCGGGTTCGCGATCTCGCTCCGGCGCTAGTGACCGCCTCGCTACAATCCTTGACCGTGGGGTACGCGGACCGGGGGTACTACCCTGCACTGATGGAATTCTGCGCGAACGAGATGGAGATGGCTCTCGAGGACTATACCGAGCACCACAAAGGCGCCTGGGTCGAGGCCTGGCGACCCTTCGGCGTGCAGCCCGGGCCCGGCATGGTCGATGCCTACGGACGCTTTATCGAGGATCCCAAGGACGTTTCGCTGCGCATTGGCCCGATCGACAACCCGGCGCTCCTCTGGGCCAACGCCGACACCCCGACCCACCTGCTACGTCGGGTCGAGTCCAGCCTGACCGTGGCCGGAAAACACTACGGTCGCGTCGATCTGCGCCCCGTCACCCCGGGCCCCGCCAGACCGACGACGACCGAGAATACGAACTTGCATACGGGCCCGGCCGCCTCGGCCACGGCACCCGATTTATCGCCTGTCCCGAACATCGCACTGAATGCCCTGGGCGACCACATTGGCCGCAATATCCGCATCCAGCTCGCCGACGGGCGCACCCGCGATGGCGAACTGCTCGGAATCGAGGAGGAGCACATCCGTGTGCGCCGACGCTTCGGCAGCGGCTACATGGTCGTGCCACTCGCGCTGTCCGACATCGCCGAGGTGCGCCCACTCCGCTGAGGCCTGCGCGCCCCGCCATTGCAGAAAGCTGCTGGAGCACAACATGGCATTGCACCACGCCACACCCGGAGAGATCGTGGACGTTCGCCCCCTGGGGAAAGAACTGCGCGGGTCAAAAAGTGCAACGCTGCTGCGTTCGGAACACTTGCAAGTCTTCCGCGTCGTGCTCCCCAAAGGCGAAGAGTTCAGTGATCACGCCGTACCCGGAGAGATCACGGTCCAATGCCTGGAAGGCTCGGTCGATTTCCGCATCGGGGAAGACAAGGTCCAGCGGCTCACCGCCGGCGCCCTGATCTACCTGAATGGGGGTCAGCCCCATGCCCTCAAGGCGCTGGAAGACGCGTCAGTCCTGGTGACCATCTACCACCCGCGATAGCCTGATCAACCGATATTTGGCGTGATTCCACGCCACCATCCCGGACTGCACCGGGCCGGTTCCAGGCCCAGGCGCCACTCAGCGCTTGCTTGAGACGGAACCGACTGCCTCTGCGCGCTCGAGTAGACCGCCCCCCGAGTCCCATCCTCGCGCAGGCGAGATGACCGGGGCTGACCTTGCCCTTTGCCCATCCACTGCCAGCCGAAATGCCCGGGGTCGAACCTTGCCCTTTGCCCATCCGCCGCCAATCCGCCGACCTGCTACATCCGCAGGAAGAATTCTTAGCCCTGCCGGCAGCGACTTCACAGGGTGTTCCGGTACATCCGCCCGCCCTTCATGATCAACCGCAACGAGTTCTCCGGCTCCGCCAGGAAGGACAGATCCCGCTCCGGCTCCCCGTCGACCACCAGCAGGTCTGCCAGGCCACCGGGCTGAACAACCCCCAGACCGCTGCCGTAGGGCGCGCGCGGCCCGGATAACGCCAGGCAGCGGCCGTTGTCCCCAGTAGCCATGCGCAGTACCTCGAAGGGTTCGTAGAAGCGGGTCATCTTGGCCAGCTGACGCCCCTGGGTATGGGTCTTGTCGGGGGCAAACAGGATGTCCGTGCCCCAGGCGGTCTGTACCTCATGCTCGCGTGCCCACGCGTAGGCCTGTTCCGTACCCCTGGCCACCCGCGTCTGCTTCGCCACCTGTTCCGGATCCCGGTAAACGTTGGAGTCCTCGTCCTGGAGAAATGGCTGCAGGCTCCACCAGACGCCCTCGCCCGCCATCATGCGGACCGCCTCCTCGTCTGCCAGCTGGCCGTGTTCGATGCAGCCGACACCCGCGCGGATGGCGCGCTTGATCCCTTCGGGCACGTAAACGTGCACCGTGGCATAGGTGCCCCAGTCCCTGGCGGCCTCGACACCCGCGCGCAACTCCCGCTCGGTGTACTGCACGCTATCCAGGGGATCGTAGAGGGAGGCCACACCGCCACCAGCCATTAGCTTGATCTGGCTTGCGCCCAGCATGAGCTGTTCCCGCGCGCGACGGAGCACCTCGTCGGCGCCATCGGCGATCACCGACACCCCGGAAAGCTCCGTCTGGGTGGGGCCGGACAGGGCCGTGCGCGGTACTTCATGGCGCATGCGGAAATCACCGTGCCCCGAGGTCTGGCTGATCATCGCGCCGGAGGGGAAGATGCGCGGCCCCGGGGTAACGCCTTCGTCAATGACGCGCTTGAGAGCGAAGGCGGGGCCGCCCACGTCGCGCACCGTGGTGAAACCACGCATCAGCGTCGCCCGCGCCTCGCGCGCCGCCTGCAGGTGAATGTAGGCCGGATCCGCCGTCAGGGCGGTGCGCATGTCCACCCCCGCCAGGGTGGTATGCCAGTGGGCATCGATGAGTCCGGGCATCACCACCCGTCCTCCGCAATCCACACGCAGCACACCCTCGGGCGCTGCGTCCGGCGTGATCAGATCGACGATCCGCTCACCCTGGATCAAAACCGCCACGCCTTCCCTCAGATGGAGGGACTGGCCATCGAACAGCCGCAGATTCACCAGTAGCAGGGGGCGATCCGGCAGGCCCGGCCGCTCATCCGGCCCGGCCGCTACTCGGAACCCGGCGAACATGCCCACCAGCGCCGCCATGCCTCCCAGCATACGCCGGCGGCTGATGTCCGCCTCGATACGCTGCATGGCGCGCATGGTCTCCGGCCGGCCGCACAGGCACGACATGCCCCCGGGGTGTTCGATGCCGCAGCAGGGGTGGGAGTGGACAGGCTCGTGCATCACTGGGCTCCTTGGGCAAGGCCGCTGACCAGTAAACACCGGGAGACGTCCGCGCCGCCCGATCCCTAGTTCAGATTAGCAGGGATGAGTGCATCTTGACCCTCATTCTCATCCCTTTGTCTCTTTCGAAACATTGTCGGAAGTTGAGCCGTGACGGCGATATCGGACCCCACGAATCCAGCTCCCCGGAGCAGGTTCAAGCGCTAATCAGCGCGAGGTTGGGGCGGAACCGATTGCTTCTGCGAGCTGGAATAGACGCTCAGGGCGGTCACGGTCAGCAGGATCAGTCCCATGCCAAAGACCTGGAGTGCGCCCAGGGTCTCGCTCAGGAACACCACGCCGAACAGCGACGCAGTCACCGGCTCGACCATCGCCACGATGGACGCGACGGCGGGTGCCGTGTGGTTCAGGCCGATGATGTAGAAAATGAACGACAATCCGGCGCCCAGCACGCCCAGTATCACGAACAACGGCCAGCTCGGCGTGCTCAGCACAGCCACGGTCTGGTCGGGATCGCCCAGCCCGAACAGGATGACGACCAGGACCGCGAACGCAATCACCAGAATCGCCTGCGGGCTGCCGTGGGGTGCCGCGAACTTGAAGCCGAAGATGAAGACCGCGTAGGACAGCCCCGAAGCCAGACCGGCCCCGGCGGCGATCGGCGTCACGTCACCGGCACCGATATCGTAAATACCCGTCAGCAGCACCACACCCAGCATGACCATCGCGATCGCGACCCACTTGAACAGGGTGGGTTTTTCGAGCCCGAGTGCAAAAGAGACGAGATAAACGAATACCGGCGCGCAGTACATCAGTGTCGCAGCCACCGCGACACTGCCCTCGGCGATGCTCAGGAAGTAGAAGGTGAAGTTGCCCGCGACCCCCAGGCCGGCGATCGCCGACCAGAACCACATGCGGCCACTGGCCAATCCGCTGCCATGCGGGCGAATCGCAAGCCAGGCGAGCACGAACAGCAGCCCGATCGCGCCCCGGTAGAACGACACCACCACCGGATCCCAACCCTGGCCCGTGAGAATGCCCCCAATCCCGCCGGACAGCCCCCAGGAAAACGCCGCCAGGGCGACGAACAGCGTGCTCAGACCCACCACTTTTTCGGATGAAAGCGACCTCAGCGGGTTCGGTGCGCCCTGTGCCATTCAGCCAGTCCCTATCGTGGGTCGTGAGTGAGTCCCGACCCGTCGATCTGCTGGTCGGCGACATGTTTCGCGTTGACCCCGCGATGGGTCAGCGAAACGCCGCACAATATAACAGCGCCACACGTCGTGATGTTGTGAGACATCAACGAGCCCGGGACATTAGAGAAGCCCTTGCCGCTTGGGTGGAGGCGCGGCGCGGAAGGACGGCCTGAGCCCTTGCCGCCCTCGCGGCTCCCGGGAAAATCAGTCGTGGACGATGATACGCGCGCCGGCGGGGTCGATATCGACGCGGGAACTCGAATACTCGCAGGCGTCCGCGATTTCCTTCAGCTCTGGCATATTGTTGAGCTCCGCCAGTTTCCGCAACAGGCCGCCTTCGCAGTCGCATTGCATCCCTCTGTCGGGATCGGCTGTGCACTTGAACTCACCCCCATCCACCGACCAGTCCATGCCCGATGGCATCTTCATGATCACCGGCTCCTCGCGCCTCACCTGCATCTTCACCCGATCCGCGTTCTGTCCGTCCTGCCAATCCACGGTCGGCAAATTGTCTCTGGCCATCATGTCACTCCTTCCATCCGAATATCCCGCGCAGTGTCACGAGATTTATGCCCATCGTGCGGGGCGCCTTCCGACCTTTGCTTTGATGCCGGGCCGCTTTCCACGCTCGAAAAAATAGGCCGATGTCAGGCTGGCGTCCGTACGGTTTCAAACATATCGAAGACCGTGGGTGTCCTCTTTCTCCTCTTTCTGACGGGCAAGCGCGCCCGCCAGTTCAGGCAGGACCGCCAACGCCGATCCATGCTCAACCCGCCTTGGCCTTGGGTTCACCCCACGCCTCGACCACGTGCAGATGCGACTCCAGCGAGGCCCTTGGATCCTGGGCGTATTCGCGTACCGCGCCCTCGATCGCCCGGAGTGCATCATCGGCGCCGAGTAGCTTCACCAGAAACCAGGCCTGATCCACCGGATTGGCATCCCGGCCGGGCGCATCGAGGCCGGTCAGAGTCTCGTCGCCGATGGACCCCCTGAGGGATTGGTACAGCGGCCGCAACACCTGCGCCCCGTACTGCTCCGCGAGATACTCGCACTGCTTCGCCACCCGAGAGTTCGCCTCGGGTTGCAGGATGGCTGGTTTGTTCATGTCTTCTCCTTGAGAGCCCCTGAAGGCCCTCCTGATCAACGGCCCCGTCCGCGTCGGTGCCCCATTGTTCCCGGGACCAGACGCGTCACGCAGACCAGTAGTCATTCTTCCGGCACGGGATCCAACGCAGCATTGCGGGATAGGGGCCCCAAGCCCGAAGGGGCTCGAGACACGTCGCCACGCGCGCTAAGGGTTGGTTGCCCGTATAACTCCAATCCATCCCGCAATCCTCATGAATGACTGGTCTGTGACATTGCCAACCCACCCGAAAACTCTGCATAGCCAGCCCTCGCCCGTCTGTGCGGGGACACACAAATACGCCTCACAACCACGCGCGGCGCGCATATCCATTGCGCCACTCAAGCCGACGCGGCGGGGCCTATTTGTGCGGGAAGGCGCCGCGGCTGCTCCTCTGGCGACGCCGGCCTGCCAAATCCGCAGTAGACCCCATAGCGCGGGCTCACTGGCACTCAGGCCGCCACTCCTGTACACAGGGGCGCCTGTCACAAACACCATCCGGAGCTTGCATGTCCAGGAAACCGTTCCTACTGATCGCCTTGCCCCTGGCCGCACTCATGGCGGCCCCTGCTTGGGCCGACGACGGCGAGATCCAGCGCATCCTGGAGGCCAAGGGGGCCGCATGGGAAGCCGGCGATGGCGAGGCCTGGGCACGCGACTATGCGGAGAACGCCGGGGTAATCAATCTCGTCGGCACGCGCCTCGAGGACCGTTCGAGCAATGCACAACGGCATACGGACTTGCTGCAGGGCCCCTTTGCCGGAACCTCGCTAAGCGTCGACGTACAGGACATCATCCTGCTCGGCGACGACACCGCCTTCGCAGAAGTCATGTTTCGGGTTGCGGGCATTGAATCCATGCCGGAAGGCCTGCCGGACCGCGGCGACGGCGAGCTGCACACGCGTATGAGCTTCCTGTTCGAGCGCCACGATCACCACGGCTGGCAGATCCAGTTCGGACAGAACACCGCCGTGCACCCATAGCAGCCGTCGGGATCAGACCTGGCCTTTCGTTCCCGCCGGAACCCTCCAGGGGCAAACGGCAAGGTCTGACCCCATAGAGATTCAACTCTTAGCGTGGTCCGACGCCGCTATTTCTCTGGCCGATTCAGCCCTTCAGGGTCGCGATGGCCTGCACCGTGTTCTCCTTCACCGGGCGCGGCCGCTCCGGCTTGAAGTTCCGGATGTACTCGACCACCTCGGGGCCGGTGAGCACGGGTACCGACAGGTCGGAAGAACGCCCCAGCGAGACATCCGGGTGGGTGAACAGCACGATCGGCTGGATCCAGCGCTTCGCCTTGCGGCTCTTCAGATATTCACTCAGCAACCACACCTGCTTCTTCACCTGCCTGATGGGATTGCGCATCTCCTTGCCATAGCGGTTTCCGCGACGCCCCGTCTTGCTCACGGTCCATTGCGACCGGCTCTCGTCACAGTCGATCGCCCCGTTGTTGTGCTTCACCTCGATCACGAACACCGCCTCCGGTCCGGTCACCACCAGGTCGGTCTCCACCATCCCGGTGCGGGACTGTTCGCTGGGCAGATCCACCTGATTGAAGATCGCAAATGAATCCGGGAGCTTCGAAAGCCAGTCCAGGGCCGCATCCTCGCCGCGCGCCCCCGCCTCGATCACCGCGCTGCCACCGATGCTTCCATACAGGGCCGCCACGCCCGCAAGCGCTACGAGCCCTACGAGCGGATGAATGAAGAAGGCCGCAACCGCGACCGGAAGGCCCAGGATCAGGACCAGATTCCGCCCCTTCGCCTGAATCGCCTTCGACTCCTCAGTCAATCGATTCGCGGTCACATACCGAGTATTCGCCATGGCCCCTTCCTTTTCATTGCCGGAACGAATCGAACGCCTCCACGATGCCAGATTGAGCCCGACTACTGGACCGGCTTCGTTCCGCGGCAGCCGGATTACTGCGTAAGCCACGCCGGGGTCTACCTTTGGATTTCGCAGGCCGGCGAAGGGTGTTGAGGTGTTCTAGACTCGAGACGGCGGCGGAGGTGTGGCTTGTGGGGTCCGCACTCCGCTTGGACGTGCTCGGTTCTGAAATGCCGCCTTCGCCGCCCCTGCATCATCCGGAGCGTCCCACGTGGATGGTGCCCACTCTTCTGGAGTGATGGCTGAAAGGTAGACGAGACGCCGGATGAGTTTTGGCGTCGGATCTTGCCTGGAGGTCACCGCTATGGATACCCCTCTTCTTGTAGCCGTGGATGTCGGCAGTCGTTTCCACCAAGTGGCGGTCGGCGATGGTACGGGACATGTGCTGGACGAGTTCCGAATCGATCACGAACCGTCTGGATTTACAGCGTTCTTCGAACGAGTGGAACGCCATCGTCGGTCGCCGGACCAGAGGGTCCAGGTGGCGATGGAAGGTTACAACGGCTGGGCACGCCCGCTGGATAGCCAGACCCTGGCCCGCGGTTGGGCGCTGTACAACGTCAATAACTTGAAGCTAGCACGGTATAAGGAGATCTTTCCGGCTCCTGCCAAGACGGACGCGATCGACTCGCGCCGCATGCTCGAGCTATTCGCGCTGGATCAGCAACCCGGGGTAGCCCGCAATGCCCTACAGCGGGTGACGCTGATCCCAAAGGCGCACCGCCATCTGAAGTATCTGACGCGCCGGCGGCGGGTGCTGGTACAGGAGCGGGCTGGGCGTCTGACGCGGCTGAACTGCGATCTACAGGCGCTTTGCCCGGGCTTGCTGTCGATCACGGGTTCGATCGACAACCGGTGGTTCCTCCGCTTCCTGACCTGCCGAGACCGCCTCACGGCGTTGCCACGAGTACGCGCCTCGACGCTGTTAAGGATACGGGGTGTTGGGCGCGCTTATCTCGCCAAGATCCAGGCATGGCAGCCGACCGCACAGTTTGCCCCGGATATCGCCTTCGGCGATATGGATGTGGTCACCGATGCACGATCGATCCTGACGCTGAGTGAGCGGATCACGGAGTTGGACACCGAGCTCGAACGCTTGGCGTGCGAGAGCCAACCGGCTCGGCTCCTGCGATCCATCCCCGGCTTCGGCCCGACGGGTGTTGCGGAGTTAGTGGGCGAGATCGGCACACTGGATCGGTTCACCAAGGAATCGGGGCTGGCCGTCTATGTGGGGATGGCCCCGCTAGCGAACAGTTCGGGCGTTCGCGATCGGGGTAAACGCCCCCGCTCCGTTAATACCCGATGCCAGAATGCACTGATGACCTGCGTGGCACGGCACATGGCCCATGTGCCCGAGTCCCGCGCGTACTACGACCGCAAACGTGCTCAAGGCAAGACGCACAATCAAGCGGTACGAACCCTCGGGCGTCACTTGATCCGAATGATCTGGACGATGCTCCGTCAAGGACGGGAGTACCACCGTCGCCCCACACGCGAAACGCCCAAGCCTTGAAAATCCGAGAGGGATGTTCAGACCTTGCCTTTTCCGTGCGTTACCGCGGTCCGACCCCGTTATAAGATCCCGATCCGGCAGCAACCTCTTGATTGCACCCTACTGCTGGAGGTCCGACCCGGTCACTCCGGATATAGACTTAGGGTACCGACGGGAGTGATACAGCTCATCTGACAGGAGAGTAGTCGCATGCTTCGCATCGCTGCTGTGTTGCTGGGTCTCCTGCTGCTTGCCGGCTGCATCAACACTCAGAGCTGGGAGGCAACGCGCGTGCTGCAGGACATCGAGGCCGGCGCGGGACCGAGCACGCTGAAGGCCCGCACCCCCGAGCCCGTGCGCCAAACGCTTACCCTCGAGACGGACGAAGGTGACATCGCGGCCGACCTCTATCATCCCCAACAAAATGTGGGGGCCCGCATCGTCCTCGTGCCGGGCTTCACGCCACAGGGCAAGGACGACCTCCGGCTGGTGCAACTCGCCACTACGCTGGCGCGGGCACGCTTCCTGGTGCTGGTGCCCGACCTGCAGGGTACGAAAGACCTCAGTGTGCGCCCTGAGGATGCCGCTGCCATCGGTGATGCCGCGGCCCTACTGGCCCGTCTGGAGGTGGACCGCGCAACCGATGAACAAGAGGTGGGGGTCGCGGCGATCTCTTATGCCGTGGGCCTTGCAGTCCTGGCGACGCTAACGCCGGAGGGGGAGGAGGCCATCGACTTCCTGGTCGCGATCGGCGGCTACTACGACACGAAGAACGTGATCACCTTCTCCACCACAGGGGCCTTCCGGGAGCCCGGATCCGCCCACTGGCAGACGCGCACGCCGGACCCGCAGGCGAAGTGGATCTTCCTGCGCGGCAATCTGCACATGCTGAATGACCCCGAAGACCGCGCGATTCTCGAAGAAATCGCGCGGCGGCGCATGGGCGACCCCAAGGCCCCCATCGACGACGTGGCCGATGATCTCGGCGATGAGGGGCGAAGCCTATTGGCGTTAATCCTGAACGATGACCAGGACCGCGTCCCGGCGCTCCTGGACGATCTGCCGGCCAGCGCGCAGGCGGCCATCGAGATGCTGTCCCTGACCAACCGCGACCTCTCGCATCTTTCCAATGGTGCCATCCTGATCCACGGTCGGGCCGACACGATGATCCCGCACACCGAAAGCGAGCGCCTCGCCCGTGCAATCGGCGACGTCGACCTGCACCTGATCGATGGCTTCTCCCACATCGATCCGCAAGGCGTGGGACTCATCGGCCAGTGGCAGCTTATCCGCGCGGTGGCGGACCTGATCGCGCGGCGGTCGAATTGACCCTGTGGATGGTAACGAGGTCCGCCCCGATATCCGTTGCTGGGTGTCAGGCAGCGGCTTCCCGGGCCATTGCGCCAAGACGAGCCAGAGCGCGTTCGAGCCGCGCATCCCAGGGCTGGGCACAGTTCAGGCGCACGTGGTGACGGAATTTTCCGGAAGGCGAAAAAAGTGGGCCCGGCGCGATACTGATCCCCTCGTCCCGGCGGTAAAGCGCCAGCGCATCCACTGCCTCCGGGAGCTCCAACCAGAGTACGAAACCACCCGTGGGCCGGGTCTGGCGTGTCCCCGGCGGGAAATACCGGGCCACTGCCCGGCTCACACGATCCACCGCGCGCGCGTAGTCTCCCCGCACTCGGCGCAGGTAGCGATCATAGCCACCGCGCTCCAGAAAATCGGCCACCGCGAACCCCGGCCAGGCGGGCGTGGAAGAGCTGCCGGAGTACTTGAGGTACTCCACCCGGTCACGGAAGCGCCCGGGCACCGCCCACCCGACCCGCAACCCTGGCGACAGGGTCTTGGAGAAAGAGCCGCAGTAGAGCACCCCGCCCCGGGTCTCGAACGCCCGTGCCGCCCACGGCCGGGGCGCCTCGAAGGCCAGATCTCCGTACACGTCGTCCTCGATCAGAGGCACGCCGCGGTCCTCCAGTAGCTCCACCAGAGCACGCTTGCGCTCGTCGCTGGCGCGATGCCCCAGTGGATTGCCAAAGTTTGGCATCAGCAAGGCGGCCTTCACCGGCCATTGATCCAGCGCCAGGGCCATGGCCTCGGGCGCAATGCCTTCGTCCGGATCGGTTGGGATCTCCAGTGCCCGCAACCCCAGGGCCTCGATCGCCTGCAGCAGGCCGTAGAAGGTGGGCGACTCGATCGCCACCACGTCGCCGGGCTCCGTCACCGCCCGCAACGAGAGCGCCAGCGCTTCCTGCGCACCATTGGTGACGACCACCTCCTCCGGCGTGATCTGGCAACCGGCATCCGCCATACGCCGCGCAATCTGCTGGCGCAGCTCGTACGGCCCGGGCGGAAACGCGTAATCCAGCTCCCGACCACCCCAGCGCGCCGGGACCCCGGCAAAGGCTCGCCGCAGACCGCGCGCGGGCAGGAAATCCGCGTGTGGAACCGCGGCACCCAGCTGGACCATGCCGGGCTCCCCGGCCGCCTGAACCACCCGCA
Source organism: Thioalkalivibrio sp. AKL12 (assembly GCF_000377925.1). Lineage (NCBI taxonomy): Bacteria > Pseudomonadati > Pseudomonadota > Gammaproteobacteria > Chromatiales > Ectothiorhodospiraceae > Thioalkalivibrio > Thioalkalivibrio sp. AKL12. Next base: position 127,303 of record NZ_KB898889.1, on the reverse strand, counting down.
GCACCAGCGCCTGACTGGTCACCGGCACCGGTTCATTAGCGGGACTGGAGGGCGCCGGACGCTCCGGTGGTTCCCAGGGGTGACGACGCACGTAATAGCCCGAACGGGGCCGGGCCTCGATCAGGCCGCGGTCCTCCAGCAGATGTTCGGCGGCCACCACCGTGGACACACTCACCCCGAACTGGGCCGCGAGCTTACGGACCCCGGGCAACCGGTCACCGGGCCCGTGAACGCCCGCCTCGATCGCCGCCTCAAGCGCCCTGGCCACGGCCTCGTAGCGATGCCCCACCGGCCCTTCCATCACAGTTACCTCCCGAAGCGACCGGCACAGTTATGAAAACTGCGTATCTGTACCGGTTCATTCGCAACTCTACTACATCTGTATGGATGGGCAGGCCCCACGTAGGCTGTATCGGTATCAGCGGCGCGCTGCCGCGCAACCAAGGAGCACTGCATGAGTATTCAGAACCTCGACACCGGGAACCAGTATGGCCAGTACACCGCCGACTTTGTCGACTACTGGGACGACCTGGTCGGCTGGGAAGGCCGCACGGAATCCGAAGGCGGTTTCTACGAGCGGCTGGTGAAGAACGCCGGCGGCCGCGAAGTCGCCGACGTCGCCTGCGGCACCGGCTTCAACGCGATCAACCTGGCCCGTTCCGGTCTCGTCGTCACCGCCACCGACGGTTCCGAGAACATGCTGGCCAAAACGCGCGAAAACGCGCAGCGCCTCGGGGTCACCTTTGCTCACACCCAGGTGGCGGACTGGGTACAGCTGGACCGGCAATTGGGCGAAGAGCGCTTCGACGCGCTGGTGTGCCTGGGCAACTCGTTTACCCACCTGTTCGACCACGAGGCCCGACGCGACGCGATGCACGCCTTCTTCCGGGCGCTGCGTCCCGGCGGAATGATCATCCTGGATCACCGCAACTACGATTCGATGCTCGACAACGGCTTCAGCTCGACACACCAGCACTACTACACTGGCAAGGGCGTGGATGCCTATCCCGGCGAACTCAACCGCCAGCTCGCGCGTTTCGAGTACAAGTTCCCGGATGGGGCTCACTTCCAGCTCAACATGTATCCGCTGCGCCAGGACTACGTCTCCCACCTGCTGGAAGACGCGGGCTTCATTAACGTTTCCCGCTTCGGCGACTTCGCCAGCCCCTACGAGCGCGACAACGTCGACTTCATCCAGCAGGTTGCCTACCGCCCACGCAGCTAATTCCCGGCGGCACCGCCACCCCCTACCGGGACCCCACCCGCCCCGGGCCGCACAGGCGGCTCGGGGCTTTCGGCCGTTTCGGCGTTCGGGGAAGCCGCCACGACGACGAGCGCGCATTCACCGCGCCCCGGCCGCAGGCATTCGATATCCCGCATCCCGGAAAGTGACCCCGCCGGGGTCAAACCTTGCCTTTTGCCCTCCGCCGGAAACTAGCAGAGGCAAAAGGCAAGCTCTGAGCCCATAGCTCACCAGGTGGCGTGACCCAAACCAACGAGTCTCGGGCAAACCCGGGGCGGTTCAGTGTCCGAAATCGCCTGACCACTACACCTCTTCTTTTGTTTTTCCACACGTCGTCGCGCCACGCGTCATGCGGCGGGCGCGCCTCCTCCGCGGACGAGCTCGGTCAGCGCATTCAGGGCGTCGCTGGCCGTGAAGATCCCCAGGAACCGGCCATCTTCATCGTTGACGATCACGCTGCCCACCTTGTTTTCCGACATGGCATACGCCACCTGGTCCAGAGGCGTGGTCGCCGTCACCGTCAGCGGGTCGGCCGCCATGATGTCGGAGGCCCGCACCTGATTGATCTCGGTGAGCGGCAAGCCCAGAACCACGCGGACCTCGCGGTCACTGACCAGCCCCACCACCGACTCACCGCGCACGACCGGAAGATGGCGCACGCCATGCCGCTCCATCAACGCCCGCAGCTCGTCGATCGCCATATCTTCGTTGGCAGTGACGGGGTCGGGGGTGGTGAACTCCTCCACCGGTACATTCATCGACGTCATGTCCAGCACTCCTGTGATTGCTGCAGCCCACGGTATCAGATACACGCGAGCGTATCGGGCCCGGCCCTTCCCAAGGTGATGCGTCCCTGTGCAGTTGGCCTTCCATGGCTGCCCCCCTTTGTCTCCCTGGTTCTAGCGCTTGACCTCCATGTGGATCTCGATGGTGCGCAGGAGCTTCTGGCGGTCGATCCAGCCAATGGCCCGGCCGGATGCCTCCAGCACCGGGATCTGGTTGAGGTTGTGCTCACTCATGAGCTGCAGGATCTCCTCGGCCTGCGTATCCGGCGCAACCTGTCTCAGCGAATCCGCGGGGGTCATGATGTCGGCGATCCGGGTGGTCGCCCACCGCTCCCGCGGCACCTTGCGGCTGTCGCTCAAGGTCACCAGCCCCTGCACCCGCTCTGGCTCGCCGACCAGAAAGGAGCGGCGCCCGTCCGGCAGGACGCCCTGGTCGATCCACTCCTGGATGGACGCATCCGGGCTGACGAAGGGCGGCTCCGGATCGGCCAGATCCCGCGCGCGGACACCCGCCAGCCGGTCGCGCATCTCGTACATCCGCCCCTGCCCTTCGGCCATGGTCAGCAGGAACCAGGCGATCAGCATGATCCAGACGCCGCCGATCAGGTTGCCGATCACTACGAGATTCCAGAAACCGAAGCCGAACAGGAGGAACGCCACCATCCGCCCGCCCCAGACTGCGGCCGCCACCGCCTTGCGCGGGTCGCCGGTGATCTTCCACACCAGCGCCCGGAACACCCGTCCCCCGTCCAGCGGAAAACCGGGGATGAGGTTGAATACCGCCACCACCAGATTGATGAACGCCAGCCAGCCCAGCGCCACCGACACCGGCTCGTACCAACCGGAGGCGATCTGCGCGAGCCCCCCGAAGGTCAGCGCCAGGCCCACACTGACTGCTGGCCCGGCAATCGCGATCCAGAACTCGTCGTCCGCGCGCTCGGTGTCCCTTCCCATCTGGGCCAGCCCGCCGAAGATGAACAAGGTGATCGATTCCACCGGCACACCCCGTCGGATGGCCACCACGCTGTGGCCCAGCTCATGGGCCAGAATGGAGGCAAAGAACAACAGGGCCGTCACCACCGCGGTACCCACCACCATCGGCAGCGTCCACTCCGGAAACTGGTAGTGGAAGCCGGTGCTCATGGTCGCCAGCAGTAGCAGGAGGATGAACACCCAGCTCACGTGGATCTGGATGCGGATACCGCTGATGTGGCCGAGGACCAAGACCGTCTTGAACATACTTCCGCTCCTTGCAAGGGGGGAGCGGCCCCGTATCGAACAGCCAGGACCACCTGACATCCATTATGTGGCCCCGCGGCACCGCCCGCACAGGAGAGAGACCCCCGACGCCGGGTTCAGACCTTGCCTTGTGCTCACAAAAACCGGACGGGGAAAAGGCAAGGGCTGAAGGTAGACCCCATTTTCTTGCGCGGGACCCCGACGTGTGCGCGGAAACCTGGTCCGGCCCCGTCAGACCGTCAACAAATCAGGAGTGTCCTTTTCTTCGCGTGTCTTCGGCCGCGGGGTCTCCTCCCAGGTCCCCGAGTGCTGCCTGAAGGGTCTGCACGATCTCGCGCTCATCCTTGCCGTAGGCATCAACCGAAATCGGCTCGCCAATGACCACGCGCACCTTCTTGCCAGGCCGCGGGAACACCCGGCCCGGGGCCATAACCTCGCGGGTGCCCTCGATCCATACCGGCACCACGGGCACGGGCTGTGCTGCGAGCACCAGCCCAATGCCGGGCCGCAGGCGCTGGAGATCACCGTCCGGGGAACGCTGCCCTTCCGGAAACCAGACCAGGCTGTGGCCACGCTGCACCGTCGCAGCGGCCTGCAGGAGACTGCGCCGCGGTGCCGCGGCGGGATCGACCGGCAGAATACGCGCAATGCGACTGAACGCGCGGGAGAACCGGTTGGAAAACAGATAGGCCTCCAGACCCGCCCAGTACAGCGCCTCCAGCTGCCGCGTGCTGAACGCCGGCAGCAACGCCAGCGGGTCCACGAAGCTCAGATGGCGCGGCGCAATGATATGGGGACCCGCGTCTGGCCCCGGGAGACGGCCCCGCACCTCCACGCGCATCAACAGACGGGCCAGCAACCGCGTAGACCCAAGGAGCAGACGCCCGGCCACCCGGCCGGCCGATCCCGGCGGTTCCAGCGCCCTCTGCTGGACATCTTCAAGGAAAGACTCGGGATCCTGGAGCTGCTGTTTGAGCTCCCCTCGCCCTTCCTTCGCCTCCGCGGCTCCGGCCGCCTCCTTCAGCAGGTCACGCACCGTTTCCACGCGCTCGATCGCCGAATCGTCGAGGTCGATGGCGGCGCGATCCTCCAGCGCAAGCGTCAGATCCACCCAGTTGAGCGAATCGATCCCGAGTTCGTCTGCCAGCATGCTGTCCGGCGTCAGACGCAGGTCATGAAACCGTTCGGCAAGATAGGTCCATGTCTGCTCCGCCGCGGGATCCGAAAGCAGCTGCTGGTCTTCCGGCGCCCAGGATTCCGGCGAAACCGGCTCCGGCCGCGCCTCGGAAACGGTGTCCTCCCGACCCAGCTCCTCGAACAGCTCTTCCAGCTTGTGCCGACGCAACTTGCCCAGGCGCGTGCGCGGCAATGGGTCGAGCGCAACGCGCACCGTGCCCGGGCGATGATGGCTTGGCAGTTCCTTCGCCGCGCGGTTCACCGCCTCCTTCAGGCGCTTCTCGAGATCGTCGCCGGTCACCTCGCGCAGCAGACCCGATTCGGGCACAACGACAGCGGCCAGGCGATCTTCGTGCGCCAGAACCCCGGCCTCGCGTACGTCGTCGATCATCTTCAACGCATCTTCCACCCGTTCCGGATCAACGTTCTCGCCACCCGAGAGGACGATCATCGAAGATTCCCGCCCGTGCAGGTGCAGATAACCGTCATCGTCGATCTCGCCGGTATCGCCGGTGCGGTACCAGCCGTCTTCGTCCAGGGCTTCCTTGGTCTTGTCCGGCAGGTTCAGGTAGCCGGAGAACACGTTCGGCCCGCGCGCCATCACCTCGCCACGCCCGTCACCCGACTGTGAATCGTCGATCTTGAGCTCGACCCCGGGCAACGGCAGACCGGCGGCCTCGATCTTGAGCCGATCCGGCGGGTTGTAGGTCAGGATCGGGGAGGTCTCGCTGAGGCCGTAGCCGGTCGCCACGTCCCAGCCCAGCGCCTGCAGGTTGCGCGCCAGCTCCGGATCGAGCGCCGACCCGCCAGCGACGACCAGCCGCAGGCGCGGGGCCAGGCGACTGTGCAGGCCCTTCAGCAGCCTCCGGCCGAGGTTGAGACCGAGCCGGCGGCGCGCCAGCCTGGAGACACCGATGATCCGCCGGAACACGAACGCCGCCAGCCCGCCGCGCCCCGCGACCCGATCTTCCAGGGCCTGCCACACGGCCTCGTACAACCGCGGCACCCCAAGCATCACCGTGGCCTCGCCCTCGCGAAGCGCGCGCACGATCTGCGGACCCACTAGCGAGAACGGCACGATGATCGTCGCGCCCAGGGTCAGCGGAATCAGGATGCCCACGGTAAATGGATACACGTGGTGAAACGGCAGGGGCACCAGCACCCGATCGCGATCGTCCGCGAGCTCCTGGTCGCACAACGCCTCCACGTTGCTGCTCAGGTTGGCATGCGTCAGCGGTACGCCCTTCGGCGGCCCCGTAGTACCAGAGGTATAGAAGATCGCCGCGATATCATCCGGGCGCGCCACCGGGTCTGCCGGCTCCTTCGCAAGAAGCCCCTCCCAGGAATCCGCAGCATCGGCGTCCGCATCGAACAGGTAGGTGCGTACCTCGCCGAGGGCCTCGGGGAGCCGGTCCCTGAGCTTCGTGGTGGTGAAGATGAACCGCGGTGCGGAATCCGAAATCGCGTGGTCCAGGTCCTCGCGCGGCATCTGGGTATCCAGGGGCACCAGGACCGCACCGGCATTCATCACGCCCAGAGCCGACACTACCCACTCGGCGCTGTTGGGAGCCAGGATAAGGACCCGGTCGCCCTGCTCGACTCCGGCCTGCTGCAGCCCGGCCGCCAGGCGCCCCGCCCGTTCGAGCAGTTCCCCCCGCGAGAGGGCATCGGAGCCATCGCGGCTCATGGAGACGACCGCGTCCTGGTCCTCGCGAACGGAACGGGAAGACAGCAGTTCCCCGATGGTTTGCGCGCTCATCCTGAAATCTCCCGTACCAGAGCCTGCTCGCCCCGTCAGGCCGTGAGGCGGCGGCACGGCAGCTTCGCCAGCAGCGCCTCGCGGCGTCCATCACTGTATTGAGGCATGATTCGCCGTCTCTGTCATCCCCTCGAATCTAGGAGCTTAGGACACAGAGGAGGACCTCGAGTTTCACAATCCCCGTTCTGGCCGGGCTGACGGGGGTGCCAGTTCGTCAAGGCCCCCGCGCCTTGACGAACTGGCAGAACAAGAACTCATGGGCGTCCTCTTCCCCTGCCTCGCGGCGTGGGTGTCATCTTCCCCTGTGCTCCAGATTGGGCCCCGACGTCCAAAGGTCAGGGACGACTCGTGTCATACGTTCCGGGTGGGTCCACGTACCATTCGGCGTCCTCGAACTCGCCAATAACCCGGACGTCCAAACGAGATCATGGGTGTCCTTTTCTCGCCCGCCTGCGATGGACGTTCCGGGTCGCCGCCACGACGACGAATGCGCATTCACCGTCTCCCGGCCGCAACGGTTCGATACCCCGCATCCCGGCAAGCGGCCGCGCAAGGGTTTGTACCCAGCCATCGATCGAGAAGCCGCCCTGCAGAAGTAGCTGTTCCACTCCATCCGCGGAAAGACGCCGGGGTCAAACCTTGCCTTCCGCCGGAAACTTCCAGAGGCAAAAGGCTAGCTCTGAGCCCATAGCTCACCAGGTGGCGTGACCCCAACCAACGAGTCTCCGGGAGACCCGGGGCGGTTCACCCTTCCCGGCAGGTGATGGCGATTCGCCCGCGGCATGACTTCCCTCCCTGGAATGCCCATTTGATGGCCGAAATCACCGCTTCAAGCCCGACTCGCGCCCTTTCTATACCGGTTTCCTTCGGTTTTTCCGTACGTTACCGAGGTCCGACCCCGTTATCCCTCCGTATCCCCATCTCTCTTCTCCCTTCTCCCCGACTGCCCCCCGCCTCGCAATCAATGCCTCGCACTGCGGATCACGGTTTATGGCTCTCAAACCACTCGAGGATGAGTTCCAGGCGTTTGACCAGATTCACCGGAGTGCCGTCCCGGGACAGGTTGTGGCCTTCGCCATCGAATACCGCCAGCTCGCTCTCTACGTCGTTATTAAGCAGCGCGTAGAACCACTCCTGGCCCTGTCCGATCGGGGTCACCCGGTCATCGGTAGAGTGGATGATCAGCGTCGGCGTACTCACCTGGTCGGCGTACTTGAGCGGTGAGCGTCCCCAGTAATAGTCGTAGTTCGTCCAGATCGTGCCGCCAAACTCGGCATTCATCCTTGTCGGCACGTAGTCCTGGGTGCCGGCCTCAGAGATCCAGTTGGAGACACTGCGCTGGGTGACCGCCGCGCGGAAGCGATCGGTCTGCGTGGTGGTCCAGTTGGTCAGAAAGCCGCCATGGCTGCCACCGGTCAGAAACTGGCGCTCCTCGTCGATCCAGTCGTAGCGCTCCAACGCCGCGTCCAGGGCCTGCATGTTGTCGCGGTAGTCCACCCCACCGTAGTCCTGGTACACCGAGGCCTGGAACTCGTAACCGTAGCCGGTCGAACCCCGATAGTTGGTGAACAGCATCGCGTAGCCCGCGCCCGCGATCATCTGAAACTCGTGGAACCAGCGATGGCCCCACATATGCGCCGGACCGCCACGAATGTTCAACACCAGCGGCCAGTCATCGCCGGCGTCGAACCCTTTGGGCCGTAGCAGGAACGCATCCACCGTGCGGCCATCCTCGACCTCGTAGCTGAAGCGTTCGAGCTCGGTCCGGTAACGTGATTCCAGCAGAGTGTCGTTGAAGCCCGTCAGGCGTTGCGACTCGAACCCTTCACTGTCGGCGACGTGCACCTCCGGCATCCGGGTTTCGTCTTCGACCAGCAAGGCCAGGGACTCGCCGTCGGCGGCAAAGTCGATATCGCTGAGAGCGGCTTCATCACCGAGGACCACCTCGCTGTCACCATCGGGGTGCAAGCGAATCAGTGGACGGCTGCCGCGGAAGTCCGCCAATACCAGGGGGCGATCGAACCCCTCGGGCCACCAGGCCTGCGTAACGGAGAAGTCCATGCCATCGTGCAGTACCTTGTGGTCGTCGTTGTCGATCCCGATGCGGTGCAGTTCCACGGGACGATAACGGTCGGACTGATAGAGAAAGGCGACCTGGCGCCCGTCGGGCGAGAACACTGGGTCGGTGACACGCCCATCGGGCGCGGACAGCTTGCGTTCCTCACGGCTTTCGAGATCGAGCAGGTAGATGTCCTGATTGAAGCTGCCGTCGTACTCGCGGCCGCTGCGGTCGACATTGAACGCCAGGAAGCGGCCATCGGGCGAAACCGTCGGGTTGTTGTGGTTCCACTCGGCGTCCCCTGCCAAACGCTCGAGTTCGCCGCTTGCCGAATCCAGCAACCACAAGGTGCGGCGGCTCTCATCCAGCCAACCCTGCGACTCACGACGGCTGAGCGGCCGCGAATAGACCTTCACATCCGCCTGCGGTGCGTCATCCCCCTGCTCCTCCTGCGCGGGATCCTCGACGGCCGGGTCGATGGTCAGGGTAACGATCAGGTGTTGACCATCAGGCAGCCAGGCAAAGTGAGAAAGATCGCCCTGTTCAATCTCGGTGATGGCATGGGCTTCACCACCGTCAATGGGTATCAGATGAATCTGGGCGTCCTCGTCGACGGTCCTCAAGAAGGCCACTTGCCGCCCATCGGGAGAAAAACGGGGATGACGATCGGACTCACCCTGAGTGAACTGGCTTGCCGATTCCGAGCCATCAGCCGGCACCATCCAGATGCTCGATTCCCGATTGCGGCGTTCATCGTCCACGCGACTGCGCACGAAGACGACATGGCCAGCATCCGGCGAAAGCCTCGGCTCGGTCGCGAACACGAAGTCGTAATAGTCGGCGGGCACCATCGGCTCCGGCGGCTCCGCCCATACCGACGGCGTGTAGAAGATGACGATCAGCAACAGTGTTCGGGTCATGGAGTCCTCGAGGGAAAGGAAATGCTCCCGAGTTTGACGCAACGAGATCATGGGTGTCCTTTTCTCGCCCGCCTGCGATGGACGTTCCGGGTCGCCGCCACGACGACGAATGCGCATTCACCGTCTCCCGGCCGCATGGGTTCGATACCCCGCATCCCGGCAAGCGGCCGCGCAAGGGTTTGTACCCAACCATCGATCGAGAAGCCGCCCTGCAGAAGCAGCTGTTCCACTCCATCCGCGGAAAGACGCCGGGGTCAAACCTTGCCTTCCGCCGGAAACTTGCAGAGGCAAAAAGCGAGCTCTGAGCCCATAGCTCACCAGGTGGCGTGACCCAAACCAACGAGTCTCCGGGAAACCCGGGGCGGTTCACCCTTCCCGGCAGGTGATGGCGATTCGCCCGCGGCATGACTTCCCTCCCTGGAAGTCCCATTTGACGGCCGAAATGACCGCTTTAAGCTCGAATCGCGGCCTTCCTAGACCGGTTTACCTCGGTTTTTCCGTAGGTTACCGAGGTCCGACCCCCTTACTTAGGAGGTTTCCGAATGCCCCTTACCCCTTTTCCGCTTCACCCGGTACATTTCGCCATCCGCACGGCTCAGCAAGGTATCGGCGTCCTCTCCGTCAGCGGGATAGCAGGCCACGCCAATGCTACAAGACGGTATGATCCCGCCGAACTCGGCGCCCAGGGGCTCGTCCATGGCCGATTGAATGTGCTCGACCTTTCTGGAAACGGCACCCTCCACCTGGATATCCGTCAGCAGGACAATAAACTCATCCCCGCCCATCCGCGCCACCGTGTCCGTCTCCCGCACGCAGCCTTCCAGCCGCCGGGCGATCGTACAAAGCACACGGTCCCCCACCGCGTGTCCATGGACATCATTGATCACCTTGAAGTCGTTGATATCCAGAAACAGCAAGGCCAGGTGGTTCTGGTAGCGATGGGCCGAATGTATCGCCAGATCCAGGCGGTCATAGAACAGCGATCGGTTGGTCAGTCCTGTCAGCGGATCATGATGGGCGAGGAAGCGCAGTTCCTCCTCGGCCTCCCGCAGGGCCGTCACGTCCCGCGCAACCCCAATCCGCACACCCTCCTCCTCGACCCAGTGGGCCGACCAAAGGATGTACACGACACCGCCATCTTTGCGGATATAGCGGTTACGGAAATCGACGTGAGGCTTGCCCTCCATGACCCGAACAATGGAGGCCAGTGAGGCCGCCAGGTCTTCCGGATGCATATAGTCGGTGATCGTGGTTCCGATCAGCTCCTCCGCGCGATAACCAAGCAGATCCTCACAGGCATCGGTCACGAAGACGATCTGATTGTCCCGATCGACCACAAAGACCGTGTCGAGGATCAGATGGATCAGCCTGGCCGAGAGCGCTTGAAGGTCAACGGGCATTGGTCAAGGATATCTGGTCCACGGACTCACACTCTAGGGAAACACTGATTAATGTACGCACGCGCGCTCGAGTCGCTTTTGCGTGCGAACAAGGCGCGGTGACTGCCGTGCCGTCATTCTGCACGAGGGAGCCGCAACCGTTCGGCGACGGGACGTTCGGCGACGGGGTCGGACCACGACAACCTACTGTCTTCATGGATTTATATCGCGCAAAACCCCCTTTCTAGAGGCTTATCCGCCCCATTTCGCCGTCAAAACCGTTGATCAACCCCATAACTCGCCCCATCGTCGCGCACCCATGCGGTATCCCCCGTCTGTTCAACGTGGCGCCCCGGCGACCGCACCCCCAGCGCCCCGTGCACTTCGTCCACATACGACCGGTCCCCTACCGCTACGGCCGTCGTCCACCACTCATCCCGACTGGCGCGATCCGAGGCCAGCGCCTCCTCCACCCACAAACGATGACACTCTCTCAGCTCGGCTACGGAACCGATCTCCAGCGTATCCAGCAGGGCCTGCTCATCAATGACTCGGTAACGGTCCGGTGGTGCCTGGATCTCGCGATATCCGCTGGCTTCCCACTCCGATGGATGCTTCACCACCCCCGCCCGGACCATGTTCAAGTCGATGTACACCAGGCAGCGCGCGAGGTGGGTCCCGGTCTGCACGGCAGTGGCATGGTAGCGGTCTTCCCAGAAAGCGCCCTTGCGCGCCTTCCGCCGGTTGTATGACTGGCCAACCCGGCCCGCCATCAACTGCATGGAACGCGCAATCTCGCCTCCGCCCCCATCGCGCACCAGCAGGTGTACATGGTTGGAGGTCACTATGTAGTTGAGCACACAGAGTCCGTAACGCTGGCGCGCCTGGTACAGCCAGTAGCGCCAGAGCCTCCGGTCGCGGGCAAACTTCAGCAGAAACGCCTGCTTGTGACAACGATGCGTAACGTGCCAGACATGGCCCGGCAGATGATGGCGATTCGCCCGTGGCATGGCTTCCCTCCCTGGAATGCCCATTTGATGGCCGAAATGACCGCTCTAAACTCGAATCGCGACCTTTCTAGACCGGTTTACCGCTGTTTTTCCGTAGGTTACCGAGGTCCGACCCCGTTATTCTGGCTTCTTTGCCGCCACGAAACCTAGCCCGACCGCCTCAGACGGTCAAGAAGATCATGGCTGTCCTCTTCTTACGCGTCGAGGGTTAGCGTGACCGACCCCGTCATGCTTTGCCTTCTGATGGAGTCATCATAGGGGCCCTCAATTGTGAATCCGATTCGTACGGTACCAAAGCCGATGGGACAACATGCGCCGCGTCCTTTAAATGCAGCTCTTGGTCATCAAAGAAAATATGCGGCTTGAATGCGCTCAACACCTTATCCTTCTTAACGCCTCCGAGAAAAAACACCTCATCCACGTAAATACCCCAGTTCCGGAGGGTGTTTACCACCCGAATCTCTGCAGGCGCATTTCGAGCGGTGACGATAGCCACACGGACCTCACACCCCTCCACCCCCCCGGGCAATCTTTCCTGAAGCCGCGATAGCTTTTTCAAAAATGACGCGTATGGACCTTCGGCCATCGGCTCATCTTTTTTCTGATCCTCGTGTTTATGAAATCCTTGCAAGCCGTCGCGTTTATAGACCAACTCACTCTGCTCATCAAAAAGAACCGCGTCCCCATCAAACGCAATCCGAACCTGGTTTTCGATGGGTGAATTACCTTCCGAGGGAGGATCCTTAAGAATCGCTGCGGGGCAATACCCCCCATCAATCACAGCTTGGGCATCATCCTTGTCCGTGGTAAGAAAAAGATCGACATCGAACGCCTCAAGATACTCAACCACGCTCTCGCCACCCGTAAACGCAAATCGCGAGACCTCCAATCCAAGATTCCTGACATTATGAAGGACCCTGACGGCTGTCTCAGGGCTATTTCTTGACATCACGACCACCTCGACCAGCGGGGTCTTGTCGGCTTCTGCATGTCGATTCAATCCCACAAGACCTTTCATTAGCGGCATGCCAGTGCCGTCCGAAAGAGACTCGAGCTCCCTTTCCAACATATACTCTCGGTACCGACGAACCGCTTGGGAAGGATTTTCAGAAATCTGCTTTTTAAAGAACTGGTCTTCTTCTGAAAGATCAAACAGTGCGGTAGCCGAAATACCAACGACCAAAGTGTCTCTTAAATCAAATGCCATATGAATTAATACTCATAATCAAGAGAGGATGGGTTCATTACTCCTTCAACACCCCTCCTTTCTATTCCTTTTTGGATCGCGTTATAAATTCGAAGGAAACTCGGCACGTCTATCTCTATCCCTACTTTCCGGCCGTGCTGCCGACATACCTCCGGAAGATTATTTAGATTCTCACGATAGGGAAAGCAATCTGATACTCGAGCTACGCCCTTGAACTCCAAGAGCTCCCTTCTCTTTACCAAGCTTCTCCGAAACACACTAACCAACCACCCATCAAGCTCTTGCAGCTGTTTCTCATTGGTCACCAATGGGTAAAAACTCATCAACCCCTTAAATTTGATACTTCGGGCCCGCCCGGATATGTATTTCCGAATTTTATCTTCGTTTAGTTCACCGTATAGATAGCGCCGAACTTGCATAATCGAACGCACGAATTCGGGATCCAGCTCTCCTACCCGCAACGACCTCGGACCACCCCAGCGCCCGCGAAGCGGTAGAATTAGATTGCGGTAAAGTATGAGGCCAATCTCACGCTTGATCCTAGAAATTTTTTCTTCTTTGATCGATACGGCATCTACTGATATGGAATACCCAAGAAAATCGACTTTGGTTGCGGGATTACTCAACTCCACTGGAAGTCCTTCACGAGACAAGAGCCGAATCCCGTTCGATTTTCTGGCGTTTATTGGAACACCCGCCGAATCAGAGAAATTATTTATTAACGAGAATGCGCGGCAAATCTTAGAATAATCTGGATCCCAGATTAAAGTGTCGTCAGCGTAGCGCGCAAACTTCAGGCCCTCTCGCTCAAAACCTAGGTCCAACCTCCAACAGACAATATTTGCTAAAAACAGTGAAAGCGATGTCCCTTGCGGTATACCGGAACCAGTTCCATCTAGAAATGACCGGACTATCCGGCGCTCCTCTTCAGAGACAACGAAGCCATTCTGATCAAACTGGTCGAATAGGTAGCTGTGAGAGATTGATCCGAAGAAATCTGAAAAATCGAATTCCGCCACAAAGGTCCGAGCTTCTCGAGCAATATCCACCCATGCATCTTGTATGGCAAAATGGACGTTTCGGTCATTCCGGTAAGCATAAGAGAATGCGCTGAATCGGTGTTTATTTTTGTACAACAAACGGCGATAGTAAATACTAGATACGGCAGCATCTGGGATCTGAAAGATATTTACATCACGAACCCCACCATCAGACTTCGGTACTTTGTGAACATGGGGAGGATAGGGAGCGTACACACCAGCAGAGATCTTTCGAGATATCGATTTCGCTATGCTTCGAGAATTTGCTCTTACGTAGAATGGGTTAAATTTCCTATCATGACCCCAATAATCCGGCTTATAGATCTCCTTCTTCGGAGGATTGAGGAATCTGTCGCGATTACGGGAAAACTCTATGTGAAGTGCATTATGGTAAGCATGGTAACGGTTCGTGAGTTTTTCCGCCTCCTGCTTGATCTCCCTCTCCAACAATTCACGAAAACTCATCAACCCTCCTACTAAAAACAAAAGGCCCGATCATCTTGATCGGGCCTTCCACGGGCGTCACCACGAAAAAGTACGTTTCCATCTGGTTGAGCAGAATCGCTTCATACTCCCCAAAAGCCGGGTCGAGCCCGGCCAAAGGCCGCCCGTTTCCTCCCTTGGAGGATGCCTCAACCGTAAAGCAAACTTTGGGGCAGGGCAACCGTGGCTAGGCACGAGTCAGGATCTAGCGCATAGGCCGCGGGATCCAACCTTGCTTCTTGCCCCGAACACGATGAGTTCAGTTACAAAAGAGGGCGCCGACCGGCGCCCTTTTCGTCTGGGTCGTGGCCGCTTCCCCGGCTCCTTCCCTGGTGGCTCGCTTCGCCGGGTCAATCCCAGCTCAGCGCCCCCCCCGTCTGATACTCCGTAACCCGCGTCTCAAAGAAGTTCTTTTCCTTCTTCAGGTCCAGCACTTCGCTCATCCACGGGAACGGGTTGTCGGCGCCCGGGTACATTTCGGTCAGGCCGATCTGCGCGCAGCGGCGGTTGGCGATGAAGTGGAGGTATTCCTCGAACATCTGCGCGTTCATGCCGAGCACGCCGCGGGGCATGGTGTCGCGGGCGTACTGGGCCTCGAGCTCCACCGCATCACGGATCAGGGTGTGCATCTCGTCCTTGAAGTCTTCGGTCCACAGGTGCGGGTTCTCGACCTTGATCTGGTTGATCACGTCGATGCCGAAGTTCATGTGCATGGACTCGTCGCGCAGGATGTACTGGAACTGCTCGGCGACGCCGGTCATCTTGTTGCGTCGGCCCATGGAGAGGATCTGCACGAAGCCGACGTAGAAGAAGATGCCCTCGAACACGACGTAGAAGGCGATCAGTTCGCGCAGCAGCTTCTGGTCCGCCTCCGGCGTGCCGGTGCGGAAGTTCGGGTCCGCCAGGTGCTTGGTGAACGGCAGAGCCCATTCGGCCTTGACGGCGACGGAGGGCACCTCGCGGTACATGTTGAAGATCTCGCCCTCGTCCAACCCCAGGGACTCCACGCAGTACTGGTAGGCGTGGGTGTGGACTGCTTCCTCGAAGGCCTGGCGCAGCAGGTACTGGCGGCACTCGGGGTTGGTGATGTGGCGGTACACGGCCAGCACCAGGTTGTTCGCCACCAGCGAGTCGGCGGTGGAGAAGAAGCCCAGGTTGCGCTTGACGATGGTGCGCTCGTCCTCGGTCAGCCCGTTCGGGTCCTTCCACAGGGCGATGTCCGCGTTCATGTTGATTTCCTGCGGCATCCAGTGGTTGGCGCAGCCATCCAGGTACTTCTGCCAGGCCCACTTGTACTTGAAGGGCACGAGCTGGTTGAGGTCCGCGTGGCAGTTGATGATCTTCTTGTCATCCACGCGGATGCGCTCGGCACCCATCTCGATGTCTTCCAGGCCGGTGCCGGTCAGGGCCTCTTCGTTCGGCTCGGCCAGCGGCTGGCCGGCGTTCTCCGGCTCCGGCGGGACGCTGGGCGCAGCGCCGGCGGTGCTCATCAGGGCTTCGTTCTCCTGAAAGCCCATGCCCGGGCGTACGGCGGGTTGTTTCTGGCCTTCGCCTTTTACGGCGGCAATCGGATCGTCCCAGGAAAGCATAGTGTCCCTCTTCTTTCGGTGGCGGCCCGGCGCGGTGGCTGGGCCTTTGTTCAGTTTGCTTGGTCGTACGGTTTCGCTGCCCGCTCGCGGGCGGACCTTACTGGCAGGCCTCGCAGTCCGGGTCGAGGATGGAACACGCCGTGGGCGCTTCCGGCTCGGACGCCTGCTGGCCGCCGGAGACGGCGTTCAGCTTGTTGGCGCGCGAGGAGTCGGCCACGGTGCTCTTCTCCACGTGGGTCGCGCCCATGGAGCGCAGGTAGTAGGTCGTCTTCAGCCCGCGCACCCAGGCCAGCTTGTACAGGGCGTCCAGCTTGGGCCCGGAGGGCTCGGCCATGTACAGGTTCAGGCTCTGCGCCTGGTCGATCCACTTCTGCCGGCGCGAGGCGGCCTCGACCAGCCAGCGGGTGTCCAGCTCGAACGCGGTGGCGTACAGGGCCTTGAGGTCCTCCGGCACGCGGTCCAGCGGCTGCACCGAGCCGTCGTAGTACTTGAGGTCGTTGACCATGACCTCGTCCCACAGCTCGCGGTCCTTCAGATCGCGCACCAGGTACGGGTTGATCACGGTGAACTCGCCCGACAGGTTCGATTTGACGAACAGGTTCTGGTAGGTCGGCTCGATCGACTGCGACACGCCACAGATGTTGGAGATGGTCGCGGTCGGCGCGATCGCCATGGTGTTGGAGTTACGCATGCCGACCTTCTTCACCCGCTTGCGCAGCTTGTCCCACTCCAGGCGCTGGGTGGTGTCCATCTGCAGGTAGTCGCCGCGGGTCTCGGCCAGCTTTGCGACCGAGTCGATCGGCAGGATGCCCTGGCTCCACAGGCTGCCGGGGAAGCTCTCGTAGCGCCCGCGCTCCTCGGCCAGATCGGTCGAGGCCTTGATGGTGTAGTAGGACACCGCCTCCATGGAGGCATCGGCGAACTCCACGGCGGCCTCGGAGGCATACGGCAGGCGCAGCTTGTACAGCGCATCCTGGAAACCCATGATCCCCAGGCCCACCGGGCGGTGGCGCATGTTGGAGCGACGCGCCTGCGGCACGGAGTAGTAGTTGTAGTCGATCACGTTGTCGAGCATGCGCATGGCGGTGTTCACGGTGCGCTCGAGCTTGGCCTGATCCAGCTCGCCGTTGTCGCCTATATGCGCGGCCAGGTTGATCGAGCCCAGGTTGCACACCGCGATCTCGTCATCCGAGGTGTTCAGGGTGATCTCGGTGCACAGGTTGGAGCTGTGGACCACGCCGGTGTGCTGCTGCGGGCTGCGCAGGTTGCACGGGTCCTTGAAGGTGACCCACGGGTGGCCGGTCTCGAACAGCATGCCGAGCATCTTTCGCCACAGGTCGACGGCCTTCATGGTCTTGTACACGCGCATCTCGCCGCGCGCGGCCTTCTCTTCGTACTCGCTGTAGCGCTTCTCGAAGTCGGCACCGATCAGGTCGTGCAGGTCCGGCGCCTCGTTCGGGGAGAACAGGGTCCAGTCACCGTCCTCGGCCACACGCTTCATGAACAGGTCCGGGATCCAGTTGGCGCTGTTCATGTCGTGGGTGCGGCGGCGGTCGTCGCCGGTGTTCTTGCGCAGCTCGATGAACTCCTCGATATCGATGTGCCAGGTCTCGAGGTAGGCGCACACCGCGCCCTTGCGCTTGCCGCCCTGGTTCACCGCCACCGCGGTGTCGTTGGCCACCTTGAGGAACGGGACCACGCCCTGCGACTTGCCGTTGGTGCCCTTGATGTGGGCGCCCATGCCGCGCACGCGGGTCCAGTCGTTGCCCAGCCCGCCGGCAAACTTGGACAGCAGCGCGTTGTCGCGGATGGCGCTGTAGATGCCGTCGAGGTCATCCGGGACGCTGGTCAGGTAGCAGCTGGAGAGCTGCGGACGCAGGGTGCCGGAGTTGAACAGGGTCGGCGTGGAGCTCATGAAGTCGAACGAGCTCAGCAGGTTGTAGAACTCGATCGCGCGCGCCTCGCGGTCGATCTCGTTGATCGCCAGGCCCATCGCCACGCGCATGAAGAACGCCTGCGGCAGCTCGAAGCGGATGCCGTCCGAGTGGATGAAGTAGCGATCAAACAGGGTCTGCAGGCCCAGATAGGTGAACTGCAGGTCGCGCTCGGGCTTGAGCGCGGCGCCCAGGCGTTCCAGGTCGTAGCGGGTCAGCTCGCTGTCGACCAGCTCCAGCTCGGCGGCGCGCTTGATGTAGGCACCGAAGTAATCGGCGTAGCGCTCGGCCAGCTGGGCCTGGGTGGCCTCTTCCGGGCGGCCGTGCACGAAGCTCAGGGCCTCGCGGCGCAGCGCGTCCATCAGCAACCGCGCGGTGACCTCGGAGTAGTTGGGCTCCTTCTCGATCATCACCCGCGCGGCCATCACCAGCGCGGTAGAGACATCCTTCTCGGCCACGCCGTCGAACAGGTTGCGGCGGGCCTCGGTCAGGATCTTCTCGCCATCCACCTGCTCGATGCCGGCGCAGGCCTCGGCGACCACCGCCTGCAGGCGGTCCTCGTCCAGCGGGGCCAGGGTGCCGTCGGCCCGGGTCACGTTCAGCGTGGCGGCGTCGGCTTGTTCGTCCGCACCCTGCTCGGCGGCCTCGGCGGCGCGCTTCTGCGACTGCTGCTCGCGGTAGATCACGTAGGCCCGCGCGACCTTGTGGTGGCCGCTGCGCATCAGCGCCAGCTCCACGTGGTCCTGGATATCCTCGATGTGGACCGTCATGCCCTGGGTCCCGGCGCGGCGGAACAGGCTGTCCACCACCTGCCCGGCCACTTCCTTCGACACCTCGTGGATGCGCCGGCTGGCGGCGGCATTGCCGCCCTCCACCGCGAGGAAGGCCTTGGTCACCGCGACCTCGATCTTGGAGGCATCGAAGCCGGTCACCTTGCCATTGCGGCGAATCACCTGGTGCTGGCCCGGGCTGGTCGCCAGGACCTCGGCCGACGGTTCGGCTTGCGGCGGGTACTGGGTGCCCTGCTGGGCTGTGGCAGTATGGGAATCGCTGTGCATGACGGGCCTCGCGCTGGTGTTGGATCGAACGTGAGATACTATAGATCGGGGATCGAGAACTGCATAGCCACTAGATATAGTGGCTCCCGGAAGAACAAACCGCGCACAAGCCGTGGGCAAGCTGTGGATAAAAACGCCCATTCCCCGTCCTGTCGCCATTCCTGGCGAGGCACCCCGGTTATCCACCAAACGCCGATGTAGTGACTCCCCGCCGGGTGCCTGCGGCCCACGCGAACATGAAAATGTTTTATGGCCCGCGATTACCGAATCGGTATCGCGCGCGGGGACCGCTTTGGGGCATCCACGTCCGGCGTGGCGATGTTGGACAAAGACCCGCCGCGTCCCAATAATCCCCGCCTTATCGAACCCGTATTTTTCGCGTTGCCGGCCACCCTGGCAGCGCCAGCCGTATTCATCGTATCGACAGGGAGTACCGCATGAGCGACGCCAAGGACCCATCCGACAAGAAGAGCAAGCAGGCCGGCAAGAAGGACGCCCCCAAGGCCGCCGTCGCGACGGGTGCCATGCAGGCAGCCGCCGGCGCCGTCTCGCTCTCCTCCGGCGGCGACACCGCGACCCAGCCGAAAAAGGGCGGCAGCGAGAAGGCGCCGCGTCACTGCCCGCTGCTGATCCTGGGCTCCGGCCCGGCCGGCTGGACCGCCGCCGTCTACGCCGCGCGCGCCAACCTGAACCCGGTCGTGATCACCGGGCTGGAACAGGGTGGCCAGCTGATGACCACCACCGATGTGGACAACTGGCCCGGCGACAACGAGGGCGTGCAGGGCCCCGAGCTGATGCAGCGCATGCAAAAGCACGCCGAGCGCTTCGACACCGAGGTGATCTTCGACCACATCCATACGGTGCAGCTTAAAGACAAGCCCTACCGCCTGATCGGCGACTCCGGCGAGTACACCTGTGATGCGTTGATCATCTGCACCGGCGCCTCCGCCCAGTACCTGGGGCTGGAGTCCGAGACCACCTTCGCCGGCAAGGGCGTGTCCGCCTGTGCGACCTGCGACGGCTTCTTCTACCGTGGCCAGAAAGTGGCGGTGATCGGTGGCGGCAACACCGCGGTCGAGGAGGCGCTGTACCTGTCGAACATCGCCTCCGAGGTCACCCTGGTGCATCGGCGCGATTCGCTGCGCTCGGAGAAGATCCTGCAGGACAAGCTGTTCGAGAAGGAAAAGAACGGCAACGTCACGATCGAGTGGAACCACACCCTGGAAGAGATCCTCGGCGACGAGACCGGCGTGACCGGTGCGCGTCTCAAGAGCACCGAGTCCGGAGAGACCAAGGATCTCGAGCTGATGGGCGTGTTCATCGCCATCGGCCACAAGCCGAACACCGACATCTTCCAGGGCCAGCTGGATATGGCGGGCGGCTACATCAAGGTGCAAAGCGGGCTGGAAGGCAATGCCACGGCCACCTCCGTGCCGGGCGTGTTCGCCGCCGGCGACGTGATGGATCACGTCTATCGCCAGGCGGTCACCTCCGCCGGCACTGGCTGCATGGCCGCACTGGACGCGGAGAAGTACCTGGACAAGCTCGGTTGATCGCGTGAGCGCCGAGGGCGACACCCAGGCAGCGGACCCGTCGGAGGACGCCACGGGCAACACGGCGGAGCGCGTCGAGCTGCGTGACGGCCTGGCCGAGGTGGACCCGGCCGCCTGGGATGCCCTGACCGGCGGTACCGAGCCGTTCCTGCGCCACGCCTTTCTGGAGGGCCTGGAGCGCCACGAGTGCCTGGGCCGGCAGTTCGGCTGGTTCCCGCAGCATGTGCTGATCTTCCGCGAGGGCCAGCTGGTCGCGGCGGCCCCGGCCTACGCCAAGACCAACAACTACGGCGAGTTCGTATTCGACTTCGCCTGGGAAGGCGCGTGGAACCGCCACGGGCTGAACTACTACCCCAAGCTGGTCGTCTCCGTGCCCTACACCCCGGCCACCGGCCCGCGCCTGCTGGTGCACCCGGAGGCGCCGGACTTCGATCACCTGCGCACCCTGCTGGTGCGCGCGCTGGTGACCCGCGGGCGCGAGCTGAACGCCTCCGGCGTGAACATCCTGTTCCCCAACCAGGACGATCTGGACGTGACCCGCGAGCTGGGCCTGGCCGAGCGCATGGGCTGCCAGTATCACTGGACCAACGCCCCGGACGGGGGGTACGCGGACTTCGACGCCTTCCTCGGCGCGCTCAGCTCGAAGAAACGCAAGAACATCAAGCGCGAACGCCGCCGCGTGAACGAGGCCGGGATCGTCTTTCGCACCCTGACCGGCGCCACCGGCAAGGCCGAGGACTGGGCGCGCTTTCATCGCTTCTACGTGGACACCTTCGAGAAGCACATGGGCATCCCGACGCTATCGGAAGCCTTCTTTGTCGAGACCGCGGCCGAACTGGGCGACCAGGTGGTGCTGTTCGAGGCCCGGCGCCCCAGCGCGACGGATCCGGATGCGACGGAACCGGACGCGAAGGGAGACGGCGAGACCATCGCCGCGGCGCTTTGCTATCGCAGCCACGACACCCTGTACGGCCGCTTCTGGGGCTGCACCGAGGAGCTGGCCGACCTGCACTTCGAGACCTGCTACTACCAGGGCATCGAGTTCTGCATCCGCGAGGGGCTGGCCCGCTTCGAGCCGGGCGCCCAGGGCGAGCACAAGATCCCGCGCGGCTTCCTGCCCACACCCACCTACTCCGCCCACATGATCCTGACCGAGGGCTTCGAGCAGCCGGTGCGCGACTTCTGCGAGCGCGAGGCCCAGATGATGCGCGCCCAGTGCGAACGCCTGCACGAACACTCGCCCTATCGCCAGGCCCATTCCGATGATGTGCCCGACCGCTAACCCGAGCCCGGCTCGCTGCGGCCGTCATCCCGGCCACAGCGCCCCACCTCGTCATCCCGGCCGTAGCGCAGCGAAGAGCCGGGATCTCCCGACCCAGGCAACAGGCTCGCCAACTGGACCTTCCCCGCACTCCGGGACCCCGGGTCGCCCTGTGGGAGCGGGCTCGCCCGCGAAGCCCCTGCCCGCGCTGGACTCCCCCACACCCCATTCGCCTGCAAGCAGGCTCCTACAATGCCGCCGGCACACCGACACCCATCATCCCGGCCGCAGTACCCCACCTCGTCATCCCGGCCGTAGCGCAGCGAAGAGCCGGGATCTCCCGACCCAGGCAACCGGCTCGCCGACTGGATCTTCTCCGCACTCGGGGATCCCGGATCGCCCCGTGGGAGCGGGCTTGCCCGCGAAGCC
Source organism: Thioalkalivibrio sp. AKL12 (assembly GCF_000377925.1). Taxonomy (NCBI): domain Bacteria; kingdom Pseudomonadati; phylum Pseudomonadota; class Gammaproteobacteria; order Chromatiales; family Ectothiorhodospiraceae; genus Thioalkalivibrio; species Thioalkalivibrio sp. AKL12. The sequence goes on along the minus strand of NZ_KB898889.1, from coordinate 105,179 downwards.
CCTGCCCGCGCTGGACTCTGGCCGTTGGGGGCTCGCCCCATGACCTCCGGCCCCCAGATCACCCTGCCCTGGCTCGATCCGGAGCATCCGGAGGCGCCGTTTCCGGACCCGGCGCAGGCGTTGCCCGAGCCCAACGGGCTGCTGGCCGCCGGGGGCGATCTCTCCGTGCCGCGTCTGCTGAATGCCTATCGCTCCGGCGTATTCCCCTGGTTCGAGGCCGGGCAGCCAATCCTCTGGTGGAGCCCGGACCCGCGCGCGGTCCTGGAGCCGGGCCACTTCCGCCTGCATCGCAGCCTCAAGAAGGCGATCCGCAATCGCGGTTACACGGTGAGCTTCGATCGCGCCTTCGAGGCCGTCATCGAGGCCTGCGCCGGCCCCCGTGACTACGCCGATGGCACCTGGATCACCACCAGCATGCAGCAGGCCTATATCGCACTGCACCGCTCGGGCCACGCGCATTCGGTGGAGGTGTGGGACGGCCCGCGCCTGATCGGCGGGCTTTATGGCGTCGCGGTCGGGCGGCTGTTCTGCGGCGAGTCGATGTTCTCGCGCGAGCGGGATGGCTCCAAGATGGCGCTGGCCTGGTTGTGCCGCCACCTGGTCGCCTGGGGCTGGCCGCTGGTCGACGTACAAATGGAGACCGCCCACCTGCGCAACCTCGGGGCCATCACCCTGCCCCGCCAGGCGTTCATCGACCGCATCCGCGAAATCGCCCGCGAGCCGGTCGAGCCAGGCCCATGGCGGACCGACCCGACCCTGAGCCCCCTCGACCCCGACTGGAACACCCCCCGATAGGAGCCTGCTCGCAGGCGAAGCCCCTGCCATTGTCGGACGCGGGCAGGAGCGTTCGCCTGCAAGCAGGCTCCTACGGGGAGATCCGGCCTGGCGTCTCTCGGGCAGGGTCTCTCCCACACAGACGGCCGGAGTCGATGAACCCTGACACCGCGCACGACGGCCGATTCGGGTGGCCCCGGACGGAGATCGCCGCGGCGCTGCACGCCTCGCGATGACGGGCATGTGGGGCGTCTCCCCGCTCCCGTCACAGCGAGGAGGCGCAGCCGAAGTGGCAGTCTTTTGGGGGCCACCCCGGTCCGGGGACCGCGTCGGGAGATCGCTTACAGCCGCTCGCGATGGCGGGTGGCGCGACCCTGTCGTTGTGCGGCCCCGCAGGGGCCGCGGCAAGCTCCGGAAGCAGGCCCGGTGCACGGCGCGCCCGTTGCCCTCGCCGCGGGTGCTTTATACTCGCGGGCCATTGGGAAACCGGGCGGGAGATTCGGGTGGACAAGGCAGAATCAAGGAAGACGCGGCGGGCGATCGTCGCCATTTTGCGGGCCGGGCTGCTGCTGGCGCTGGCAGCCATCACCGCTGGGTGCTCCATGCTGTCGCCCTCCCCGCCCGATGACCAGAGCAACATCTGCGAGATCTTCCGCGAGCAGCCGCGCTGGTACGATCATGCGCGGGATTCCGAGCGGGAATGGGGCACGCCGATCGCGACCCAGATGTCGTTCATCCAGCAGGAGTCCTCCTTCCGCAGCCACGTGCGCCCGGACCGCGAGCGTCTGCTCGGCTTCATCCCGTGGAGCCGCCCCTCCTCCGCCCGGGGCTATGCCCAGGCCCAGGACCCGGTCTGGGGCGAGTACCAGGACGATGCCGGAAGCCGCTTCGCGCGACGTTCGCACATGAAGCACGCGACCGACTTCATCGGCTGGTACAACGCCCGCACCCAGCGCATGACCGGCGTGTCGTTGTACAACTCGGAACACCTCTACCTCGCCTACCATGAGGGCCAGGGCGGCTATAACCGCGGCAGCTACCAGAGCAAGCCGCAGGTCCGGGCCGCGGCCCGACAGGTAGCGCAGCGCGCCGACCGCTACGAGTCCCAGCTACAGAGCTGCGAATCCGAGTTCCGCTGCCGGCGCTTCTACCAGGTCTGGCCGTTCTGCCGGCAGTAGCCGAACCGACGAACGCCATGCCTGCCCCGGGAGATCCCGGATAACCGCTGCGCGGTTTCCGGGATGACGGTGCTTTTGGACGCGGGCACGCGCCCCAAGCCCAGCATCTCGTCATCGCGAGCGCCGCGAAGCGAGCACCCCACGCGTCCCCGGCGCCGGGGTAACCCCGACAGACTGCCACGGCGGCTACGCCTCCTCGCAGTGACGGGGATGTGTGTTCCCGGCCGCTCCACCATCCCGTCATTGCGCGCATCGCGAAGCAATCGGCCAACGCCGCCTCCGGCGTCGGGGCATCCTCAACAGACTGCCGGCGTCGGCTGCACCTCCTCGCGGTGACACAACCCCAACCGCCCCACCAAGGCCACGCCTCCCGTCATCGCGAGCGAAGCGAAGCGATCTCCCAACGCTGCCTCGCCGCCGGAGAGCACCCCCAACAGACAGCTACGTCGGCTGCGCCTCCTCGCAGTGACGGACAATGAACTGGCCGGGCGCGTCACAAATCCCGTCATCGCGAGGCGCGCAGCGCCGTGGCGATCTCCCGACGCAGCCACCGGCGCCGGGGCACTCCCTGAAGCCAGCGACGCTACCTGTGCGACTCGCGGTGCCGGAGCCCCTCGCTCCGAGCGCAACGCGTGACGGGCGCACTTGAGGGAACCTCGCCGCCTGTGTTCCAGTCTTCCGGGACACCCCCTTTGGCCGAGACAAGGACGCACCATGAGCGACAATCCCACCGCAGGCTTTCGCTTCAACCACACCATGCTGCGCGTGAAGGACCCACAGAAGGCGCTGGACTTCTACCAGCGCGTGTTCGGCATGGAGCTGGTGAAGACCCTGGACTTCCCGGAGTTCGAGTTCACGCTCTACTTCCTCGCGCAGCTTGGCGAGGACGAACCGCAGCCGCCGAAGGACGCCGGCGAGGCCACCCGCTGGATGTTCAGCCAGCGCGGCATCCTTGAGCTGACCTACAACTACGGCACCGAGAACGACGCGGACTTCCACTACCACGACGGCAACGAGGAGCCGCAGGGCTTCGGCCACATCTGCTTCTCGGTCCCGGACCTGGACGCCGCCGTGCGCTGGTTCGACCAGAACAACGTCGAGTTCGTGAAGCGCCCCGACGAAGGCGGCCTGAAGGACATCGCCTTCGTGAAGGACCTCGACGGCTACTGGATCGAGATCCTCGAACCCGGCCGCCTGACCGGGCTGGGCCGCTGAAGACGAGCGGTTCGCCGTATCCAGGCGTAACCGACAGACACAAAAAAGGGGCCTTGCGGCCCCTGCTCCCACCTGGGGAGAACGGCCCCGCCCGTAGTCGGGCGAGGCTGCTGGTCGGTCCGGATCAGACCTTGGTGTAGCGCAGGTAGGAGCGGATCTCCTCGAAGCCCTGCGGGAACTTCTTCTGCGCGTCCTCGTTGCTGACCGTCGGCGGGATGATCACGCGAGCACCCGGGGTCCAGTCAGCCGGGGTTGCGATGCCATGCTTGTCACCGGTCTGCAGCGCATCGATCACGCGCAGGATCTCGTCGAAGTTGCGGCCCACCGACATCGGGTAGGTCATCATCAGACGGATCTTCTTGTTCGGGTCGATGATGTAGACCGAACGCACGGCGGCGGTCTCGCTCTCGCCCGGGTGGATCATCTCGTAGAGCTCCGAGATCTTCTTGTCGGCATCCGCGACGATCGGGAACTCCAGCGTGGTGTCCTGGGTGTCGTTGACGTCTTCAATCCACTTGTTGTGTTCCTCGACGGTATCCGTCGACAGACCCAGCGGCTTGGTGTTGCGGTCCGCGAACTGCTTGGCCAGCTGCGCGGTGCGGCCCATCTCGGTGGTGCACACCGGGGTGAAGTCGGCCGGGTGGCTGAAGAAGAAGCACCAGGAGTCGCCGATCCATTCGTGGAAATCGATCTTGCCCTTGGTGGTATCAATCTGGAAATTCGGTGCGGTATCGCCCAAACGCAGTGCCATGATGTAACTCCTTTCGGTTTAGATAGTGATTCGGAAGCTCATGGGGCCTTGCCTCCATGTACGTTCTACTTTATACGCCCTTCCGAATTTCGTGAATTACTAATTAATTAACGTCCCGATAGTTTGCCCCTAACGATGAGCCGGGCAGGGCTTGCGCCCCTCCGGCCCACCGCGCGCTGACTCACATGCGGCGGAACAGCTCCACGAGGTCCTCGCGCATGTCCTGGCGACCCATCTCCTCGGTCGTGAAGCTCTCGCCGTCGAAGTTCACACCCAGCATCACCGCCTGCCCCGCATCCAGGTCGGGCTGGAGCGCCACCATGTTGATCCCCTGAAGATAGTCGGCCACGGCCGTGTCTGCCTCCGCGACGGCCTGGACCTGCTTCTGCATCCAGGAGGAGATATGCAGCACCAGCGTGCCGTCCCATTCGGAGGCCGCGAGTTCCTGCAGATAGGCGTGGGCCAGGGCCACGTTTTCGTCACGCGCGAGATTTCCCCCGAGTGCGAGATAGGCCACGTCCTTGTCCGCGGTCACGCGCACCGCGGCCGCGGCGTCGTCAGCGGAGCGCAGGGTGGCGATGCGGAAGCCGGCCTGCGGATCGGCCGACAGCATCGACGCACCCAGCCCACCGGCCAGGGCGCCGCAGACGGCGGACGGGTTGTTGATCACGGCCATCGAACCGGCCCCCATCTCGTTCACGATGGCCTGGCCGATGCCGGCACTGGCCATCGAGCGGATGGTCTGGTGCTCGCCGAACGACAGCGGCTCGGCCGAGGCCAGCATCGGGGTCGCCAGGAGGGCGGCGGAGAGAGACAGCGTGATTGCGGTCTTTTTCATGACAGGCTCCAGTTCGGTTTTTCTATCGGTACTTGGTGTTTTGCTAATTCTTGTGGCGGTACTTCAGCGTCCCCGTCGCTCATGACGGGCTCGTGACACGTCGCCCGGCCGCTCCCCCGGACCCCGTTCCATCACGGACGGGCGGGGCACAACCCGCCTCGTCCTGGTGGGCCGTCTCAGTGGCCTTCGCCGCCCTCGCCTTCGAGCTGGCGCAGGCGCCGATACAGGCTGCGTTCGCTAATCCCCAGGGTTTTCGCCAGCGCCCGGCGATCGCCCGGATACACTGCGGCGGCATGCCGCAGGTATTCGCGTTCAATCTCTTCCAGGGGGCGCAGGGACTGCGGATGGAGCAAGCCATCCAGGCCACCGGCCTCCGCCCCGCTCGGGGACTGCCCTCTTTCCCGCACGCGATCCGGAAGATGTTCCGGACGGATCGCCTCGCCGTCCGCCAGCAATGCCGCGCGCTCGAGGATGTTACGCAGCTCGCGCACGTTGCCGGGGAAGGAATACTGCTTGAGGATTCGCAGGGCCTCGTCTTCGAGGCGTGGGGGTACGGCCAGATCCAGGCGCTCGCCGAGGGCTTCTACCAGCAACGGGAGATCCTCGGCCCGCGCGCGCAGCGGGGGCACCTCGATCGGGAAGGTGTTGATACGGTAGTAGAGGTCCTCGCGAAACTCGCCGGCCCGGACCATGGATTCGAGATCGCGGTGGGTCGCACAGACCAGGCGGAAATCCGCCCGCCGCGACTCGACACCCCCGACACGGCGATAGGCGTGGGTCTCCAGCAACCGCAGCAACTTGACCTGCTGGCTCAGCGGGATATCCCCCACCTCGTCGAGAAACAGGGTGCCGCCGGCCGCCGTCTCCACCAGCCCGGCCTTGGCCGAGGTCGCCCCGGTAAACGCCCCCCGCTCATGGCCGAACAGCTCGCTTTCGAACAGGGTTTCGGTCAGGCCGGAGCATTCCACGGGCACGAACGGCAACTTCTGGCGCGGGCTCGCTTCGTGAATGGCGCGCGCGATCAGTTCCTTGCCCGTACCGGACTCGCCGAGCAGAAGGGCGGAGGCATTGCTCGGCGCCACCCGACTGATCATCCCCAGCATGGCATTGAAGGCCTTCGAGCGACCGACCAGCCCGCCACTCCCCGCCTGCGGCGCCGAGACGGGCATGTGGTGCAGCCGTTCGATCAGGTAGCGGATCTCGCCGCCCTCGCCCCGGATCGGCAACAACTCGACATCCACGTGCTCGCGCCCGGTCTCGGTGTGGTGCACATGCAGGACGCGTTCGCGGTGACCACTGCCCAGGGCCGCCCGCAGGGGGCAGGATTCGCCGGCCTCGTCGCAGGGGCGGCGGAAACTATGAGAAGCCTCGAAACAGGTGCGACCCGAGCCGTCTCGGTCAGTCCCGTAGACACTCTGGTAGGCCCCATTGGCGGCCAGGATGCGGTAGTCCGGCGACAGCAGGATCGCCGGCTCCCGGAACCCCTCCAGTACCTGCCGCAGGGTCTCGACATGCATGTCCTGCGGTTCCGGCGCTTTCTTCGTGATGCTCGTCACTTCGCCTCGCACAAGGGAGTCCAGGAATGCGGTTCCGATACTCGTCACGTCACCGTCGCGCTGCCCAATAGACACGTTCAGTCGAGTGATGTTCAACGGCATGGAGTCACTCCCATAGGTTGCGACAGCATTGAAATCCGGTCTCCGGACGGCGCCGGCGGGTCGGCCGCGACCCACCGGCGTGCTCGCGCGCGCCCGGACAGACCTAGTGATAGCCGGTCTCCGGGGTCACCTTCCCGCGGAAGACCCAGTAGGTCCACGCCGTGTAGCCCAGGATGATCGGGATCACGAACAGCGCGCCCACCAGGATGAACAGCTGGGCATCCGGCGACGAGGCGGCGTCCCAGAAGGTGTAGTCCGGCGGCACCACGTACGGCCACTTGCTCACCAGCAGGCCCAGGTAGGTCGTGATGAACAGGGCAATCGTGGCGACGAACGGGATCCCCTCGTCGCGCCGGCGCACCGCGCGAATCAGAATCCAGGAAGAGAGCAGCGCCAGGGCCGGGAGCACCCAGAGGTACTGCCAGGTTCCCATCCAGCGCTCCATCACCTTCGGATCGATGAACGGGGTGATGAGACTCACCGCGCCGAACACCAGCAGCACGGCCGCCAGCATCCAGGGCGCGACGCGGTAGGCAAAGGCCTGCGTCTCGCCCTCGGTCTTGACGATCAGCCAGGTGGCCCCCAGCAGGGCATAGCCCGCCAGCAGCCCGATCCCGGTGAGCACGGTGAAGGGCGTCAGCCAGTCCAGCGGTCCGCCGGCAAAACTGAACCCGTCCATCTCGAAGCCCTGGATGTAGGCACCCACGACCGCGCCCTGGGCGAAGGCCGCCACCGCCGAGCCGATCGCGAACGCGGCATTCCACAACCACTTGGAGCGATGCGCCTTGAAGCGGAATTCGAACGCGACACCGCGGAAGATCAGCCCCGCCAGCATCAGGAAGACCCCGATATAGAGCGCCGGCAGGAACACCGAGTAGACCAGCGGGAAGGCCGCCAGCAGCCCGGCACCCCCGAGGATCAGCCAGGTCTCGTTGCCGTCCCATACCGGGGCGACCGAGTTCATCATCACGTCGCGCGAGGTCTCCCCCGGGGCGAAGGGGAAGAGGATCCCCACCCCGAGGTCGAACCCGTCCATCAGCACGTAGGCGATGACGCCCACGGCGATGATGACGACCCAGATCAGTGTGATATCAATCGTGGTTTCCATGACTTAGCTCCTTTCACCGCTTACCGCGGCGTCATCGATCCAGGTATCGGCGGCCGACAGGGGACGCTTGGCGTGCGCCGCTGCATGCGTGGCATCGGCCGGTTCCGGGCCCTGGCGCACGATGCGCACCAGGTAGTAGACGCCCCCGGTGAACACCGCCGCGTAGACCGCGACGTAGCCGATCAGGGTGAACAGGGCCATGCCGCCGGTCAGCGCCGGGGTAATGCCCTCGGCGTGGTTCATCACACCGTACACCAGCCAGGGCGCGCGCCCCGTCTCGGTCACGAACCAGCCCGCGACCACCGCAAAGAACGGCGCCGGGATCATCCAGGACAGCCCCCTGAGGAACAGCGGGGAGGCGTACATCCGGCGGCGGAAGCGCAGCCAGGCACCGGCCAGGGCGAACAGGATCATCACCATGCCGATCGCGACCATGATGCGGAACGACCAGAAGGTGATGCCCACCGGCGGGCGTTCCTCCGCGGGGACCTCCAGCAGACCCGGCACCTCGCCATCCAGCTCGTGGGTCAGGATGAAACTCGCCATCTTCGGGATGCCGATCTCGAAGTGATTGGTCTCGTTGGCCGAGTCCGGGATGGCGAACAGCAGCAGCGGGGCACCGCGCTCGGTCTCCCACACGCCTTCCATCGCCGCCACCTTGGTGGGCTGATGCTCGAAGGTATTGAGGCCGTGGATATCCCCGACCACCAGCTGCGCCGGGGCCGCGAACAGCAGCACCCACATGGTGGTGCCCAGGGCCTTGCGATTCATCACCACGTCGCGCTGGCGCAACAGGTACCAGGCCGAGACCCCGGCGACCACAAAGCCCGCCGTCAGCAGCGAGGCCAGGCCCATGTGGAAGAAGCGCGGCCAGAAGCTCGGGTTGAAGATCGCGGTGATCCAGGAGGTGACGTGGAACACACCGTCCTGCAGTTCGAAACCGACCGGCGTCTGCATCCAGCTGTTGGCCACCAGGATCCAGAACGACGAGATGAACGTGCCCAGCGCAACCATCAGCGCCGCGAACAGATGCACGCCCTGCGGGACCCGGTCGCGCCCGAACAGCAGCACCCCGAGGAAGGCCGCCTCCAGGAAGAACGCGGTCAGCACCTCGTAGGACAACACGGGCCCGAGGAAATTGGCCGTGGCGTAGGAGAACGCGCTCCAGTTGGTGCCGAACTGGAACGACATCACCAGCCCGGAGACCACCCCCATGCCGAACACCACCGCGAAGATCTTGATCCAGAACTTCGAGATCTGGGTATAGAGCGTGTCGCCGGTCTTCCAGGCGCGGAATTCCAGAAACGCGATAAACGAAGCCAGCCCGATCGTGAAGACCGGGAAGATCGCGTGAAACGAAACAACAAACGCGAACTGGATTCGCGATAGCAGTATGGGGTCGAGCTCCATGGCCTTTCCTCCGTCGTCAGGGGCACGCCGAAATGACGTATCGATGAATCCCTAACAAGTACCGTGCCAGACTGCCTGTCCGGACCACGGCGACGGGCTGTAAGCTGTAAACCAGTGTTTTCCCCCCGGGCCGACGCCAGCCAACGCCGCCTCGGTGCTGCCAAATGTGTCAGTCGGGTCGCGCATGACTGTCATAAGTGGCAGCCTGATGGCGCCAATACCGGCACACAAGGCCCGGTGGAGGGGCCTGCCGGTGTTGGCATGTAACTTGTAAGCAATCCGTCACACGAAGCGCCTGCAAGACGGCGCGACCATCGCAACTGACCCGCCCGGTCTCCGGCGCGGCAGACGGATACGCGGAGAGAGCCATGCATCATCCCGAAGACCCGAAGCATCCCGAGATTGAAAAGGCCCTGGCCCGTCAAGCCGACGAGACGCTGCGGGGCCTGTCCCGGCGCGATTTCCTGAAGATCGCTGGCGCCGCCGGCCTGGTGTCGGCGACCGGCGTACAGGCCGCCCCGGCCCGCGCGGCGGTCTCCAGCCAGGCCCGCATCGTGGTGCTGGGCGGAGGTGCCGCGGGCATGACCATGGCCGCCCGCCTCCGCGACCTGCTGGACGGGGCCCGGATCACGATTGTCGAGCCAAGCGAGATCCATCATTACCAGCCCGGCTGGACCCTGGTGGCCGCGGGCGTCTACTCGGTGGGCGAGGTCCAGCGCCGCAACGAACGCTACATCCCGCGCGGGGTGGAATGGGTCCGCTCCGCGGTGGCAGCCATTGATCCCGAGTCGCAGCGGGTCGAGACCACCGGCGGCGACCGGCTGGACTACGACTTCCTGGTGGTCGCGACCGGGCTGCACCTGGATTACGAGGCGATCGAGGGGCTGCGGCGCGAGGATATCGGCCGTCCCGGGCTGACCAGCCTGTACGCCAGCGCCGAGGCCGCACGCGATGCCTACGAGCAGATCCATGCGTTCGGCGAGAACGGCGGGGTGGCACGTTTCACCATCCCCAATACGCCGATCAAGTGTGCCGGTGCGCCGATCAAGGCGACCTTCATCGCCGATGACCTGCTGCGCTCGGCCGGTCAGCGCAACGGGGCCGATTTCCACTATCACACGGCATCGGACACCCTGTTCAGCGTGCAGCGCTTCGACCACATGGTGCGCGACCTGTACGCCGAACGCGGCGTGAGCGTAAACGACGGCGGCGCCTTGCTGGCGGTGGATGTCGACGCCCGCCAGGCCCAGTTCCAGACCCGCGATGGCGGCCGCGAGACCGTGGACTACGACTACCTCCACGTAACGCCGCCGATGCGCGCGCACGACTTCGTCCGCGAGGCCGGGCTGGCAGTCGAGGACGGCCCGTTGGCGGCCGGCGGCTGGCTGGCGGTGGATGATCGCACGCTGCAACACGTGGACTACCCGAACATCTTCGGTGCCGGTGACGTGGTCGCAACCGCGATCGGCAAGACCGCCTCCACCGTGCGCTCGCATGGCGCAGTGATGCCCGACAACCTGGTGGACGTGATCCAGGATCGCGAGCCGTCGCGCCAGTTCGACGGCTATACCTCCTGCCCGCTGATCACCGAGGTGGGCAAGGCGGCGCTGGTCGAGTTCGACTACAGCCTGGAGGAGGTCCCGACCTTCACCTTCCTGGATCAGGGCGCCCCAAGCTGGATGTGGTGGCGCCTGAAGGTCCACATGATCAAGCCGCTGTATTTCAACATGCTGCGCGGGCGCTACTTGCGCTAGTCGATGACGCAAGTGCCCGGAACAGACGCGGAGGCGACAGACGCCCGGACCTCGCCGGGCCCATGGCTGCGCGCGCGCCAGCAGCCGCACCGCCGCTGGCTTGTGCTAAGTGCGGCCAGCACGCTGGTGGCGACATTTGCCACCATTGCCCTGGCGGGGCTCGTGGCCTGGGCGGTCCACGGCACCCTGTTCGCCCCCGAGGCCCCGTACCTGCCCGGGATCCTGCTCGCGGGCCTCGTGTTGCTCGCCCTGCGCTACGCCGCCCAGGCCCTGCGGGACCTGGCCGGTCACCGGCTCGCCTTTGCGGTGAAGCAGGAGCTGCGCGCCGATCTCCTGCGCCAGGCCCGGCAGGCTGGACCGGCGCGACTGGCCGGGCTGACCACCGCGGGCGCCTGGGCGGAGCAGTTCCAGACGCGGGTGGATGACCTGACCGGCTACTACGCCCGTTACCTGCCGGCGCGCCAGGCCGTCATCCTGACGCCGCTGGCCATCCTGGTCGCGGCGCTCTGGCTGGACTGGCTCGCCGCCCTGCTGTTGCTGTTCGCCGCCCCGCTGATCCCGGCGTTCATGGCGATCGTTGGCATGGGCGCGGAACAGATCCACCGGCGTCAGCAGGAGGAGGAGAACCGCCTGGCGGGGCACTTTCTCGACCGCATCCGCACCCTGGACTGGCTGCGCCGAGCGCGCGCGATCGCCGCAACCGAGGCCGAGGTCGTCGAGCGCAGTCACCAGCAGCGGCGCCTGACCATGCGCACCCTGCGGGTCGCGTTCCTGTCCTCGGCGATCATGGAATTCTTCAGCGCGGTCGCGATCGGCATGGTCGCGATCTACATCGGCTTCGCCCTGTTCGGCGCCATCGACTACGGCCCGGCCGGCGACATCACCCTGTTCACCGGCCTGTTCATCCTGCTGCTGGCGCCGGAGTATTTCCTTCCGCTGCGCCAGTTTGCCCAGAGCTACCATGACCGCGCCGGCGCCCTGGCCGCCGCCGAGACCCTTGCCCCCGCCCTGGCGTCGCCCTCGGGCCCCGTTGGGCCCGAGCACTCCCCAGAGGCCACCGCGGCCCCCGACGAGGGCGCAGTGGTCCCCTGGCTGCAACTGAAGGGAGTCACCGTGCACTACCCGGGTCAGCGCACGCCCACACTGGCGGAGCTCGACCTGGCCATTCACGCCGGGGCGCATCTCGCGCTGACCGGGCCCAGTGGCAGTGGCAAATCCACCCTGCTCGCGGTGTGTGCCGGCTTTCTCACCCCCACCACGGGCACGGTACAGCGCCATCCCCAGGCCCGGCAGTTCGCCTGGATCGACCAGGACGCCCATCTGTTCCACGGCAGCCTGCGCGATAACCTGCAGCTCGCCCGCCGCGACACGATCGCAGACGCGGAGATGGCCACGGCACTGCAACAGGCCGGCCTGCCGCTCGACGCACCCGAGCTGCCCGACGGCCTGGATACCGCCATCGGCGAGGCCCGGCGCGGGCTCTCCGGCGGTCAGGCCCAGCGGGTCGCGGTGGCGCGCGCCCTGCTCTCGGGGCATCGGCTCTGGCTGCTCGACGAACCCACCAGCGCGCTCGACCCGGACACCGAACAGGCCCTGCTCGACACGCTGCTTCGGCTGGCCGAGGCCCGTGGCCTGACGCTGGTGATCGCGAGTCATCATGCCGCCATCCACAAACGCTGCCCGCAACGCCTGGACCTGGCGCCGGCGACACCGGGGGCGCGCCATGCGTAACGCTACCCGCGCGGAACTGGCCTTTCTGCACCGCGTATTCCGCCAGCGCCGGGGCTGGTACTGGGGTGCCTGGGGACTGCTGGCGCTGACCTGGATCGCCGGCATCGCCCTGCTGGCATTGTCCGGCTGGTTCATTACCGCCACCGCCCTGGCCGGCGCGGGCCTGCTGGCCACACTCGACCTCTACGTGCCCTCCGGCGGCATCCGTACCGCCGCGATCAGTCGCACCCTGGCGCGTTACTTCGAACGCCTGGTCAGCCACGAGGCGGTGCTGCGCAGCCTGGCCGACCTGCGCGGACGCAGCTTTCGCGGCCTCGCCGCGCTGCCCATGGAACGCATTCGCGCCTACCGCAGCGGCGACCTGCAGACCCGCCTGACCGGCGACATCGACACCCTCGATGCGATGCCCCTGCGGGTGGTCGGCCCCATGATCGCGGCGGCGCTCAGCCTGGTGGTCACGCTGGTTATCGCCGTCTGGCTGGCACCCTGGCCCGCCGCGGTCGTACTCGCCGCCTCCGGTGTCGCGACGCTCGCGGTCTCCGCCGTGCTCGCCCTTGCCGGGCAGCGCCGCAGCCACGCGCTGGTGCAGGCCCGGGCCGGCGAGCGCGTTGGACTGTTTGACTTCATTGGCGGCCTGGCCGAGTTGCTGGCCTACGACCGTGCCCGCGAGCACGAGGCCCGCCTGCGCCGGGAAAACGACCAGTACGCGCGCCGGCAACGGACGCAGGAGGCGTTCGGGGTCGGCTCCGAGCAGATCGTGCAGGCCGTGGTCGGCGCCTCCGCCCTGCTGATGCTGGTGCTGGCACTGGGCTGGTACCGTGACGGAATGCTCGACGCTCCGGTCGCGGTGTTGCTGCCGCTGATGACCCTGGGCCTGGGCGAGGTTCTGGGCAGCCTGCCCGGCGCATGGTGGCGTGCCGGCGAGAGCCTGGAAGCCGCCGGGCGGGTGCAGCATCTGGAGGTGGCCGCCACCCATACCCCCACAACCGCCGAGTCCGTGGACCCGACCCCGCCTGACGAGGCCCCTGCGCTACACGCACACGGCCTGACCATCGGCTTTCGCCGCGAGCGCCCGTTGCTCGGCCCCCTGGACCTCGAACCCGCGCGTGGCTATCCCCTGGTGATCAGCGGGGCCAGCGGGCACGGCAAGAGCACACTGCTGGACACCCTCGCCGGCGAACTCCCGCCCCTGGCCGGTACCGTAGCGCTCGGCAACGACGATCTGGCAAGGATCCCGACCGATGCCCGGTACCGCCACATCAGCTACCTGCCCCAGGGCCTGCAACTGCCGGACACGACCCTCCGAAGCATCCTGTCCCCGGCGCACAGGTCGTTGAGCGATGCCGCACTGTGGGAGGCCCTGGAGCAGGTCGATCTCGCCGAGGCCGTGCGCGGCACCGACGAAGGTCTGGACTACCGCATCGGCGAGGGCGGCGCGTCCCTCTCCGGCGGTCAGCGCCGCCGTCTCGCCCTGGCGGCGGTCGTCCTTCAGGACCGACCGGTCGTCCTGCTCGACGAGCCGTTTTCCGGTCTGGATACCCCCACGCAACAACGAGTGGTGGAACGACTGCTGCCCTGGCTGCAGGACCGTCAGTGCATCCTCGTCACCCATGCCCCGGGACAACTGCCGGCCCGCTGGCCGCGCCTCGAGCTCGCGAAACCGCTCGGCCGGAGCTAAGGCCGGCGACGGGACCTCGCAGCGAAACGTGCCCGACACACCGGCGCCCGACTTTCGGTGGCCGCACAAACAGGTTCGGATCACGAAGCAATGGGGGACGGGCTGGGGGACGAACGCCGGGGCCAGACGTGCGAAAGGGGCCACTCGGGCCCCTTTCGCAGGATTTGGCGGAGAGTGAGGATTACGCCCGGCTGCGCCGGTCGCCCTTCGGGCCGCCTACGCTACGCTGCGGCGTTCCGGTGTCGCTACGCGCCACCGGTCGAACCATCGTTCTTACTTGTATCTCGGGTTCGAATCCCGGAAATCTCGGGGGCCAGACATGCGAAAGGGGCCACTCGGGCCCCTTCGCAGGATTTGGCGGAGAGTGAGGGATTCGAACCCTCGATGGGCTTTTGACCCATACTCCCTTAGCAGGGGAGCGCCTTCGACCACTCGGCCAACTCTCCGGAAACGCGGCACAGGATAAGGCCTTGGGCCTTCAAATGAAAGGCCCGGAAGGCTGATCGCAGCCTCCGGGCCTTTCGCTTTCCTTACGGGAGGTTCAGTCGTCGCGTGCGCCTGCCGCGGCACCACCCGCCCCAGTACCACCGCCACTGGAGTTCTCGCCGCCGCCCTCACCACTGGCGACGTTCGCTTCACGCTGAATGCGCTGAAAGATTTCCTCGCGATGGACCGCGACGTCCTGGGGTGCGTTGATGCCGATGCGGACTTGATTGCCCTTGACCCCCAGGACGGTGACGGACACATCATCGCCGATCATGAGGGTCTCGCCCACACGTCGAGTCAAAATGAGCATGCTCTTCTCCGCAGTGCCTGTGTCGGACGGAGTCGGTCGTCCGGTAACCGTTTTACGGTCTGTCATCCTTAACCGTCCTCCTGTTGACCGACTGGGGTCTGTTCGAGTTCAAACGCATCGTGCAATGCACGCACTGCAAGTTCGAGGTACTTCTCATCTACGACCACGGAGATCTTGATCTCCGAGGTGGAGATCATCCGGATGTTGATGGTTTCGCGCGACAGGGCCTCGAACATCTTGCTGGCGATGCCCGCGTGCGAACGCATACCGACCCCGACCACCGAGATCTTCACGATGTGCGTATCCCCGGAAACCTCGCGGGCGCCCAGCGCCTTCGCGGCCGCCTGCAGGATCTCCAGGGCCTTGTCGTAGTCATTGCGATGGACGGTGAACGTGAAGTCGGTGGAATTATCCGCCCCGACGTTCTGCACGATCATGTCCACCTCGATATTGGCATCCGCGATCGGGCCAAGGATGCGATGCGCGACCCCCGGCTGATCGGGGACGCCCTGAACCGTCAGCTGGGCCTCGTTCTGATTGAACGCGATACCCGCAACCAGCGCCTGTTCCACTTGCGCATCCTCCTCCGTGGTAATCAGGGTTCCCGGGCCTTCCTCGAACGAGGACAGCACTCGTAAAGGGACGTTGTACTTGCCGGCAAATTCCACCGCGCGGATCTGCAGCACCTTGGAGCCCAGGCTGGCCATCTCCAGCATCTCCTCGAAGGTGATGCTATGCAGGCGGCGGGCCGTCGGCACCAACCGCGGATCGGTGGTGTAGACGCCGTCGACATCAGTATAGATGCGGCATTCGTCGGCCTTCAGCGCCGCGGCCAGCGCCACCGCGGTGGTATCCGATCCGCCGCGGCCCAGGGTGGTGATCGCACCCTCCTCGTCCACGCCCTGAAAACCGGCCACGACCACGACGCGCCCGGCCTCGAGATCGCCGCGCACCCGGGCATCGTCGATGCTGCGGATACGGGCCTTGTTGTGCGCACTATCCGTACGGATGGTCACCTGCGCCCCGGTGTAGGACCGCGCATCACAGCCCCGCGCCTCCAGCGCCATCGACAGCAACGCGATGGTGACCTGCTCCCCGGTGGACAGCAGCACATCCAGCTCGCGACCGTCCGCGCGCGGATTCAGTGCGTGCGCCAGGCCCAGCAGGCGGTCGGTCTCGCCGCTCATCGCGGAGACCACGATCACCAGCTGATGGCCTTCCTCGCGCAGCTTCAGCGCGCGTTCCGCCACCGCCTGGATGCGTTCGGGCGAACCCACCGAGGTGCCGCCAAATTTGAGTACCAGCAACGCCATTTCAAGATTCCGTTCCGTGCCCGGTCCTTGCGACCGTCCGGACAGGGCGCACCCCATCCATTAGCGTTTACTTAAGAAGCGGGCATTAAACACCAACTGGCCGCCGCATTAAAGCCCACCGCCCCGGCGAACCCCGCGCGTGGCCCCGTCATTGCGAGGCCCCGACGGGGCCGTGGCAGCCTCCGTCCAAAACCACCGGATCCCGCCGAACCCTCCGGCGCAGGGGCTGCCCGCGGAGATCGCCACGGCGCTACGCGCCTCGCGATGACGGGGATGGACGATCAGGCGCGTTCGCGCACCCAGGCCTCCACCGAGGCCAGGGCCGCATCCAGCTTGTCCGGGCTCTGGCCGCCGGCCATCGCCATGTCCGGACGGCCGCCGCCCTTCCCGTCGACCTGCGTAGCGACATGGCCCACCAGATCCCCAGCCTTGAACTGGCCGGTCTCGGCCTTGGTCACACCAGCCACCAGGCTGACCTTGCCCTCGCCTGTCGCGGTGCCCAGCACCACCACAGCCTTGCCGAGCTTCTGCTTGAGCTGGTCGACCATGTCGCGCAGGGCCTTGGGCTCCACGCCCTCGACCTTGGCGGCCAGCACCTGGATGCCGTCGACATCCTTGGCCTGCGAGCCGAGGTCGTCGCCGGCCTGGCTGGCCAGCTTACCCTTCAGCTGCGTGACCTGCTTCTCCAGCTCGCGGGTACGCTCCTGCAGCTGGGCAACCTTGTCGGCCGCCTCGCCGCGCCCGGCGCGCAGGCGATCGGCGATCGCGTCCAGGTGGCCGATCTGCTCGTCCACCCAGCGCAGGGCGACCTCGCCGGCAACCGCCTCGATACGCCGGATGCCCGCGGCCACCCCGCCCTCGGAGGTAATGCGGAACAACCCGATGTCGCCGGTGCGATCCACGTGCGTGCCACCGCACAGCTCCACCGAGGTGCCGATCTTCAGCACGCGTACGCGATCACCGTACTTCTCGCCGAACAGCGCGACCGCGCCGGACTCCATCGCGGAGTCGATGTCCATGACGTTGGTATCGGTGGCCTCGTTGGCCAGGATCTCGGCGTTCACCTGGGCCTCGATGGAGCGCAGCTGTTCGTCGGTCAGCGGTTCCATATGGGTGAAATCGAAGCGCAAACGATCCGGGTCCACCAGCGATCCCTTCTGTTGCACGTGGTCGCCCAGCTGATCGCGCAGCGCCTTGTGCAGGAGATGAGTGGCCGAGTGGTGGCGGCGGATGTTCTCGCGGCGGGGGCCTTCCACCGCGGCCTGCAGGGTCTGGCCGCGCTCCAGTGTGCCGGCGCGGACCTGGCCTACGTGGATGTGCGCCGCACCCTGCTTGCGGGTGTCGGAGACCTGGAAGCGCACGCCGGAACCGCTGAGCGTACCGACATCGCCCACCTGGCCGCCGGACTCGCCATAGAACGGCGTGCGGTCCAGTACCACCAGCCCCTCGGCACCGACTTCCAGGCGATCGACGGCCTCGCCATTCTGGTACAGCGCCAGCACGCGGCCCTCGTCATCCACCGTCTCGTAGCCGGAGAATTCGGTCGCGACATCGACCTGCGGCAGGCCGCCGTCGTCCATCGAGAAGTGGCTGGCCGCACGCGCCCGTGCACGCTGGCCGGCCATGGCGGACTCGAAGCCCTCCATGTCCAGCTCCAGCTCGCGCTCGCGCGCAATGTCGCCGGTCAGGTCCACCGGGAAGCCGTAGGTGTCGTAGAGCAGGAAGATGGTCTCGCCGGGGATCACCTTGCCCTCGAGATCGCGCAGGTCCTCTTCCAGGATCTTCATGCCCTTGTCCAGGGTCTCCAGGAACTTGCGCTCTTCCTTTTCCAGGACCTTCTCGACCTGGGCCTGCGCCTCGGCCAGCTCCGGGAAGGCCTCGCCCATCGCGCGCACCAGGTCGCCCACGGTCTGGTAGAGGAAGGCGTCCTGCGCGCCGACCTTGAAGCCATGGCGCGCGGCGCGGCGGATGATGCGGCGCAGCACGTAGCCACGCCCCTCGTTCGACGGCAGCACGCCATCGGTAATCAGGAAGGCGATGGAGCGAATGTGATCCGCGATCACGCGCAGCGAGGCGGAATCCTTCTTCGTCGCACCGGTTACCCGTGCGGCGGCCGCGATCAGGTCCTGGAACAGATCGATCTCGTAGTTGGAATGCACGCCCTGCAGCACAGCCGCCAGGCGTTCCAGACCCATGCCGGTATCCACGGACGGGCGCGGCAGCGGGTTCAGCGTGCCGTCCGCATCGCGGTCGTACTGCATGAACACCAGGTTCCAGATCTCGATGTAGCGATCGCCGTCCTCGTCCGGCGAACCGGGCGGGCCACCCGCGACCTCCGGCCCGTGGTCGTAGAAGACCTCGGTGCAGGGGCCGCAGGGGCCGGTTTCGCCCATCTGCCAGAAGTTGTCGGAACCGCCGTCAGGGTCGTCGCCGATACGGATGATGCGTTCGGCCGGGACCTTGATCTCGTCGGCCCAGACCTTGTAGGCATCATCGTCGGTCTCGTAGACCGTGACCCACAGCTTTTCCGGCGGCAGGCCGATGGTGTCGGTCAGGAACTGCCAGCAGTAGTGGATCGCGTCGCGCTTGAAGTAGTCACCGAAACTGAAATTGCCCAGCATCTCGAAGAAGGTGTGGTGCCGCGCGGTGTAGCCGACATTCTCGAGATCGTTGTGCTTGCCGCCGGCGCGCACGCAGCGCTGGCTGGACACGGCCCGGGTGTACGGGCGCTTCTCGCGCCCGAGAAACACATCCTTGAACTGCACCATGCCCGCGTTGGTGAACAGCAACGTGGGGTCGTTGCCGGGCACTAGCGGGCTGGACGGCACGATCGTGTGTCCGTGCCCTTCAAAGAATTCGAGGAAACTCCGGCGAATGTCGGCGCTTTTCATGCGGTTCCGATAGCAATGGGGTCAAACCCGGAATGCTATCACGCAAGCGCCCCACCCGCGTATTGCCGGGCCCGTCTTCCGGCCATCTTCCTCGTCATTGCGAGGCCCCCAAAAGGGGCCGGAGCGATCGTTTGGGACATGCCCCGCCGCCGGATCCGGTGGCCTTGGGCACCGATTGCTTCGTCGCTGCGCTCCTCGCAATGACGCTGTTCTTGCCCCGTCATTGCGAGGAGCGCAGCGACGAAGCAATCTCCATCGGGACCCAACCGATGCAAGAACCACGACTCCGGTCGCCTATCGCCGGGTCCCGTAGGACCCGGGAGCCCTACAACGCCTTACCGATACTCAACCCACAATATCGTCGAACAGGTCGCGCCACTCGGGGTTCGTCTGCTCGATCAGCGCGACCTTCCTGCGGCGCGGACCCGCTTTCAGCTGCTTCTCGCGCTCGATCGCGGAGGTCATTTCCTCACAGGATTCGAACCAGACGAGCCGATGCAGACCGTAACGGCTGGTGAACCCGGACGCCTCGCCCGAGCGATGCTGCCAGACCCGCTGCACAAGGTTGCTGGTCACCCCGACATAAAGCGCCCCGTCACGGCGGTTGCTCATGATGTAGACACAGGGCTGTTTCATCGCTCCCTCCCTGGGCGACGGGGCATGGGTACTCACCGGCCGAGAATCCTTTCGGCCGTTTACTACGGGGACGCTAGCACGCCCCCAACACCAGCACGTCATTGCGAGGCCCCGAAGGAGCCGTGGCAATCACTGGCGGTTTGTTCGACGTCTGGATCCGGTGGCTCTGGACGCAGATTGCTTCGTCGCGGAGCTCCTCGCAATGACGGGGCTCGAGAAACGTCATTGCGAGGGCCTGAAGGGGCCGTGGCAATCGCTGACGGTTCGCGCGGCGGCTGGATCAGGTGGTTCCGGACGCAGATTGCTTCGTCGCGGAGCTCCTCGCAATGACACTGGGTCTCAGGGCTCGTCTTTCCAGGCGGCGAGGGCCTGGTGGGCGACACCGCCGGGGAATCCGCGACCCGCGAGGTGGCGAAGATAGCGGGCCTCGTCCTCGCGGGTCTCGGGCGGATGACGGAAGTGGCGTTCGAGCTGGCCACGGGCCTGGTCGATCCAGTCGATCTCCAGGGCATCGATGGCGGCGTTCACGGTGTCGTTGCCGATGCCGTTGTGGGCCAGTTCGGCGCGGATGCGCTGTTCGCCGTAACCCTGTTCGGTACGGTGGCGGGCCATGAAGTCCGCGTAACGGGTATCGCTCAGATAGTCGAGCTCGCGCGCACGCTCCAGCGCGGCGTCCACGGCACCCCGTTCGAAGCCGCGCTCACCGAGCTTGCGCGCCAGCTCCAGACCGGAGTGTTCACGCCGAACCAGCAACCGCAGGCCCACCTCAAGCGCAGCCTCGGGGTCGGCCGGGTCAGCCTTGCTCCTCGACCGGGGCATCGACCGGCACGTCCTCTACCGTGGCCTTGTTGCGCTTGGGCAGCAGGCGTTCGCGCAGCGTCTTTTCGACTTCCTCGGCGATGTGCGGGTTGTCCTTCAGGTACTGGCGGGCATTTTCCTTGCCCTGGCCGATGCGCTCGCCGTTGTAGCTGTACCAGGCGCCGGCCTTGTCGATCAGGCCTTCCTTTACGCCCATCTCGATGATCTCGCCAACGCGGGAGATGCCCTCGCCGTAGAGGATCTCGAAATAGGCCTCGCGGAACGGGGGCGCCATCTTGTTCTTCACGACCTTCACACGGGTCTCGTTGCCGATGACCTCGTCGCCCTTCTTGATCGCGCCGATGCGGCGGATGTCCATGCGCACGGAGGAGTAGAACTTGAGCGCGTTGCCGCCGGTGGTGGTCTCGGGGCTGCCGAACATCACGCCGATCTTCATGCGGATCTGGTTGATGAAGATGACCAGCGTGTTGGAACGCTTGATGTTGGCGGTCAGCTTGCGCAGGGCCTGCGACATCAGCCGCGCCTGCAGGCCGACGTGGGAGTCGCCCATCTCGCCCTCGATCTCGGCCTTGGGCGTCAACGCGGCCACCGAGTCGACGACCACGACGTCGATCGCGCCGGAACGCACCAGCATGTCGGAGATCTCCAGGGCCTGCTCGCCGGTATCCGGCTGCGAGACCAGCAGGTCGTCCACGTTCACGCCCAGCTTCTCGGCGTAGGTCGGGTCCAGTGCGTGTTCGGCATCGACAAACGCGGCCGTACCGCCGGCCTTTTGCGCCTCGGCGATCACCTGCAGGGTCAGGGTCGTCTTGCCCGAGGATTCCGGCCCGTAGATCTCGACCACGCGCCCGCGCGGCACACCGCCGATGCCGAGCGCGATATCCAGTGCCAGGGAGCCCGTGGAGATCGCGGGGACGTCCACCGCCTCCTGATCGCCCATGCGCATGACCGCGCCCTTGCCGAATTGGCGTTCGATCTGCCCGAGTGCGGCGGTCAGGGCCTTCTTGCGATTGTCGTCCACGGTATGCCTCCCGATACTTGCTGCGATGGTTTCCGACCCGTTGCCCAAGACGGGGCGGATACGGGGCCGCAGTATCCCACAGGGCGGGGAGTGACCCAACCCGTGATCGTGCAGGGACAAAGGACTTGCCCAAGACACCCGCGGCGCGGGAGCCAAGCCGCCTGGCCTGCGGGCGGGACGCTTGGGTTGGCCCGGGTCACGGCCCCGGGCCAACGAACCGGGCACCCGTCACCGATCCATGGGGTTTCCGGGTTCGTCGGGACCCGCCGCGGGGGGCACGGCACGACGCCTCCGGGTTTCGTCGTCGTGCAGGTGAACATCCATCTGCGGAAAAGCGATCTCGATCCCCTGTTCGCGGAAACGCTTGATGATCGCGGTGTGGAGCCCGCTCAGCGTGACCAGCCGGTCCGCCATCTGGCAGACGAACACCCGCAGTTCGAAATTCAGCGCGTTATCGCCAAACCGGAGGAAATACACTACCGATTCGGGATCCTCCAGGACGTGCGGGTCATCGTGGGCCACCTCCAGCAGGGTCTCCCGGACAAGATCGACATCGGACGCATAGCTGACCCCCACCGGGATCACCAGCCGCGTGGTGGTGTCGCTCAGAGTCCAGTTGATCAGATGGTCGGAGATGAACGTCTTGTTGGGAACGACGATCTCCCGGTTGTCCCAGTCGACGATCGTGGTAGCACGGCCCCGGATCTTCGATACCGTCCCGCTGTATTCGCCAACGGTGATGGTATCGCCCACCCGGACCGGGCGCTCCAGCAACACGATCAGCCCGGCAACGAAGTTGGCCACGACCTCCTGCAGACCAAAACCCAGACCGACGGTCAGCGCCGCCACCAGCCACTGGATCTCGCTCCAGCGCAGGCCCAGAAGCGAAAACACCACGATAACCGCCACCACGGCCAGCAAATAGCGCAGGAGCATGGTGAACGTGTAGCGCCCGGGCGCATCCATCTGCGTGCTGCGCGACAGCAGGATCTCCACCAGCCCCGGCAAGTTGCGCGCGGACAACAAAAACAGCAGCCCCAGAAACCCGGCCAGCAACAGATCCTGGAGGGACACGCTGGTGAGGATCTCGCTCTCGCCGATCTCGATCGTGCGCGACCACAGTGTGATCCCGTCCAGCCAGGCCAGGGCCGGCAGGATGTCCGACCACACCCACAACAGTCCCACTACCGTGCCGCCCAGCGCCGCCACCCGCAGCAGCGTGCGGCTTTGCAGATTGACGTCCTCCATGCTCAGCTGCGGCTCGGGGACGTCCAGCCCAGTTTCGCCGCCGCTGCCGCCCTCGGTGACCGCCTCCTGCTCGCGCCGCTCACGGTTCCGGAGCAGCGCCAGCCGCATCTCTCCCAGGACCAGCCACCGGGCCGCCAGGCTGTAACCAAGACCGACAACAATCAGCACCAGCACCGTCCCGATCAGGTGCCGCAGGAGCTCGGCCACGGTGTACAGATAACCGGCCAGGGCAAGGGTCGCCAGGCCCACCACCATCACGATCACGAGCCCCCGCAGCAATAACCGGCGGCGCTCGTCCAGCGTGCCGCCTTTCGAACCGTCCGGGACCGGCGCCAGAAGCAGCCAGGCCACCATCGCAAAATTCACGATGACCGCCAGGAGTCCCAGACGGCCATAAAGGTCGAATACCTCGTCGCTCGGGTGCCCGAAGGCCAGGGCCACGAACAGGAACAGCAGGGTCTGCACCGGAAGAAACCAGTGCAGGTGACGATACAGACGCGTCAGCAATGGCTCGGGCCAGCCGAAATGCACGGTCCCGACCCCATGGCGGCTGATGAAGAGCAGAAGGAGGTGGCCCGCCATCCACCACACCGAAACCGTGATCAGTGCCAGGGACAGGACCTCCACTGCAAAACCCGGCTCCGGGACCGAGTGCAACTGGAATGAGAGAGTCAGCAGCAGAAACGGCACGGGTAAAACGCGCAGCAGACTCCACCCCAGGGCCCGGACGGTGACCGCAATACTGTCCGTGTAGCGGTGACGGGTCGTTTCGGCGAGACGCTCCAGATGCCGGTGGACATTGCGCCCGGCGAGATACAGCAACCCCGCCACCAGCAGAATGAACCCGATGAACCATGGCCGGTGCAGCGTCTGGCCCAGGAATGTCTCCCGCAACTCCGCCCAGGCGGCGGGGTCCACCAGCGCCAGGGTCGCGGCCGGCGCCCGCTCGAACCACGCGACCCCGACCGGGGAATGGCTTGGCCACCAGAGCAACGCTTCTTGCAGGATCCGGTCGAGCTCCGCCACCAGATCGACGACCGCACGCAGCCGCAGGTCGGCCTGGCGCAGTTGTTCGGTCCGCGCCTCCTCGGCATGCAGCTCCGCATTCAGTGTCTGGCGGCGCAGCTCGCGCAAGGCCGCACGGGCCGCGGGTTCCCATTCCGCCACCGGGTCCGCCGGCAGCACAGCCAGACGCTCGCGCAAGCTGATGGTCCGTAACTGCGACTGCGCCAGCTCCCGCTCCAGATCACGTAGCTGGAAACGGACCTGGTCAAGATCGCGCAGGCGTCGCTGCTCCTCCAGGAAGACCCCACCCAGCGCCTCGGTCAGACCACTGATCTCCAGACGCTCGTGGACATGGGACAGGGATTGCGCCAGTTCCCGCTCGACCCGGACCAGCCGGTCACGCTCATACTGCAGGGTGCGGGTCTGTGCCTGGGCCTCCGCGATGCGGTCGAACGCCGCATGCAGTTCCTCGATTTCCTCCGCATGGTGCAGCTGCGCTTCCGGCTGACGCTCCAGCAGGGTACGCAGCTCCGCCCGCAGCTCCTGCAGTTCCTCGCTGGACAGTTCGGTCAACCGGACCTCCAGCCGACTCTGCAGGACACTCTGCCAGCGCGCCTCCAACTCCAGACCGCGGATCAGCAGGCCCCGCGCCTGCATCCGCGGCGGCAGCGAAACGGCATCCAGCTGCGCCGCAAGCAGGCGAGCATCCGCCTGTCGCGCCCGGGCCTCCTGCACGGCTGCGTGAGCCTCCGTCCATTCGACCTCCTCGGGCAGTGGCTGTGGCCCGTCCTCCAGCTCCTGACGCTCCCGGCGCAGGCGTTCCAGGGTCTCCGCCTGAACCTCCGCCTGCTCTTCCAGTTGCGCGTGCAGGATGCGCTGGTCATCGAGTTCCGCTTCCAGTCGCTCGCGGTCGCGCCCCACCCGTTCCAGCTCATCCTCGATGCGGCGGATCGAGACCTCTTCGCCCAGCCCGGCCGGGAATGCCCCGACCCCGTCCAGACCCTGTTCCAACTCGCCCAGACGCTCCGGCACCTCCCGGGCGGTGGTCGCACGGTCCAGCGCTCCCCGCACTCGCTCCACGGCCGCCTGCTCGTACTCGCGGGCCTCCTCCCACAGTGCCCGTTCCGCTTCCGCCCGGTCCTCGTCAGCGCTGCGCGCCTCGAGCTCGTCCAGCGGACTGGCCTCCAGCCACTCCTCCGCCGGCTGGGTATCCACGGCTTCCAGAAGCTCGGGGAGACGGTCGCGGAAAACGGCCAGATCGGCCTCCAGGGCCGCCACTTCCGCCGGGCTGACCACAACCGGCGAGGATGACTCCGGATCCGCGTCCGCCCCCGCCAGTGGACCGGCCACCAACCACAACAACAGGGCGATCCCAAGAAACGCGAGCCGCCACGTCCGGCGGCACTTGTTGCATCCGTCGATCCTTCTCATGATCTACCTGTCCGCGAACCCGCCCGCCGTCGACTTGCGATCCCGTCCCGCCCGGCATACTCCGCGCGTTCCGGGGCATACGACCTCCGTATGCACAACATATACCGTATACCGCGTTGCCCCGGTTCGCCTGCCCGGTTCTGTGACTGCGTTAATCCCGCAGCGGTATCCCCGACCGCGATCCCGGCGGTCATGCAACCCCGACGCCGCGGAACGGACGCCGGCACACACCCGCGCAATCGGGCCCCCCGCCCCGAACGCGGCCCACACAGGCGTGACCCCGCACACGTTCCGGCGCGGGGTTCAGGACGAACTTCGGGGTCTGTGAGCCAGTTGGCTTGCGAGGATCAAAGGGGGCGAATAGCGTTTCCTGCGAGCACCCCTCCCCCCCTGTGTGCTCGACGCCCCGCGCCTCCAGAGGCCGGGGCGTTTTCACTGGCGGGGCCCGTTTGCCCAGGAGACTCCAGGTGCGGCGCGTGCAGGCGTTACGACTCCCTTGCGCCGGGTGACTGCACGGCGGTCACTGCGCCTTGTTCGCACGCAAGACCGACTCGCGCGCGAACGGGTCCCTTGATCAGGGTTTCCCTAGTGCGCCAGCAGTTCGCTCAGGGCATGCAGCATGGACTGCAGGCGGACCTCGTGGCGTTCGCCATCGAAATGGCAGGTCTCGACACGGGCATCCTGGCCTCGCTGTTGCCAACCGAAGCAGACCGTACCGACCGGCTTGGCGTCGGTCCCGCCCCCAGGTCCGGCGATTCCGGTGACCGAGAGCGCGTGATTCGCCCCGCTGCGGGCCAGCCCACCCTCGACCATTGCACGGGCCACCGCCTCGCTGACGGCGCCGTGTTCCTCGATCAACTCGGGCGGCACGCCAACCATCGCGGTCTTGGCGGCGTTCGAGTACGCCACCCAGCCGCATTCGAACCACTGCGAGCTACCCGGAATATCCGTCATCGCCTGCGCGATGCCGCCGCCGGTGCAGGATTCCACGGTGCACAGGCGTTCGCCCTTCGCCATCAGGCGCTCGCTCAGGTCATAAACCAGGGCCGACAGGCTCGGGGCGTCGGACTCGCGGAGGGTCAGGAGGGTGGTGCTCGATTCTGCCGTCATGGCGCGATCATCCCTCCGGATCGAAGGCGACCGCAACCCGCCAGCCGTTGCCGGATGCGCCCTCGACGGGCGCGCAGCGCACCACGCGGCCGTGACGCTCAAGCCCTTCCAGGCGACCGTCCGGGCTTGGCACCGAGACCGTAATCCCCACACCGGCATCGGTCTCGCGCTGCGCCACAAAGGCGCAACCCATGGCGGAAAGGTCCTCCAACTGCACGCTGATGGACTCGCCACTGGAGCGCCAGGTCACGCGCGCCGCCGTGCTGACCTGCATCCGCCGGTGATCGCGCCGATCCTCTTCCCCGATCATGCTCGCCTCCTCCCTGACATCGCGTCGCTTGCGCTGTCCCGAGTGTGGCACAACTCCCGCACCTGACCCAGCTGCCATGCCGGGCACCGCATCCGTATACTGCGCATCTGCCCGAATCGAGCGCCGCCGGACCGATGAGCGCCGCCGCCCATACGCCGATGAGATGTCGCATTAGCCGGGCCAATCGCGGGCAGACCACGCCACAGGGCCATGCCAGCCGCGCGAGCGCCGGCCCCCTGCTTGAGGGCGTTACAGGCAGAGGTATGGAGCGTTAGTTGGCCTGCTTGCGGTCCGCATGGGCGCGGGATAGCGTGACTGAAGAGCACCGCCCCCCTGTGTGCTCGGCGCCCCGTGCCTCCCCCCCTGAGGCCGGGGCGTTTCTCGTTGGGGTACGGAGCCCGCACGGGAGCACGGGGGATTGCCAACCGATGCCGCCGCGCGCGTGATACCGTGCGCGGCGAACCGCCGAGTATTGGACAAATGTCTGATTGCGAATCCCGATTTTCTGGACAGCCGCTAACAAGTGACTGACAAGACGCCACTTTCCGCACACACCCCGATGATGCAGCAGTACCTCGGTATCAAGGCCGAGTACCCGGATACGCTGCTGCTCTACCGCATGGGTGATTTCTACGAGCTGTTCCATGATGACGCCGAGCGCGCCGCGGGACTGCTCGATATCACCCTGACCCGGCGTGGCGAATCGGCCGGACAGCCGATCCCCATGGCCGGGATCCCGGTGCACACGCTGGAGAGCTATCTCGCGCGCCTGCTGAAGCTGGGCGAGAGCGTGGCCATCTGCGAGCAGACCGGCGCCGTCGGAGAACAGAAGGGCCCGGTCAAGCGCGAGGTCGTACGCATTGTTACCCCCGGCACGGTCACCGAGGAGGCCCTGCTGGAGGCCCGCAGCATCAACCGGATGGTCGCGGTGTGCCCCGCCGGCTCGGCCGCGATCAAGGGCCGCAAGGAGGGCTACGGGATTGCCAGCCTGGAGTTCGCCTCCGGCCAGTTCCGCCTGCTGGAGGTGCGCGACGCGACCGAACTGGCCGCCGAGCTGGCACGGCTGGACCCGGTGGAATGCCTGATCCCCGACCAGGCCGCGCCCATCCCCGGGATCGAGGGCTTCGCCCCGCAGCGCCACGCGGACTGGCATTTCGACGGTGTCTCCGCCCGCCGGGTCCTGACCACGCACTTTGGCACCCGGGATCTCTCCGGCTTTGGCTGCGATGGCCTGGATCTCGGCATCGCCGCGGCCGGCGCCCTGCTTGCCTACGTGCAGAACCGCCATCGCGGGGATCTCGCGCACATCACCGGCCTGGCGCACGAACTGCGCAGCCAGATGCTGGTGCTGGACCCGGCCACCCGCCGCAACCTGGAGCTGACCCGCACCCTGGGCGGCGAACGCCACGGATCCCTGCTGGCCCTGCTGGACACCACCCGCTCGGCGATGGGTTCGCGCCGACTACTGCAGTGGCTGCACCAGCCACTGCGCGACCGCGCCATCATCCGCGAGCGCCAGACCGCGATTACCGGACTTCTGGAGGCGGGGGCCACCGCGCCCCTGCGCGAGGCCCTGGCCGGCAGCGCGGATGTCGAACGCATCCTGTCGCGCATCGTCCTCGGCAGCGCCCGGCCGCGCGACCTGACCGCCCTGCTCGCGAGTCTCGAACGCCTGCCGCCCCTGCACCAGGCTCTGACCCCACTGGCCGCCAGCGCGGCCTCCCTGCAGGCGCTGTACGAGGCCCTGGCGCCGGAAGGCGAGCTGAGCGCGACCCTGGCCGCCGCGCTGGTCGAGGAGCCACCACTGCGCGTCACCGACGGCGGCATGATCCGCGCCGGCTTCGATGCCGAGCTGGATCGCCTGCGCGCACTGGAGAACGATGCCGACTCGTTCCTGCGCGAGATCGAGGCGCGCGAGCGCGAGGCCACCGGCATCCCCACGCTGAAGGTCGCCTACAACCGGGTGCACGGCTACTACATCGAGGTCTCGCGCACGCGCTCGGCGGAGCTGCCCGGGCGCTTCATGCGCCGCCAGACGCTGAAGAACGCCGAGCGCTACACCACCGAGGAACTCAAACGCTTCGAGGACGAGATCCTCTCCGCCCGCGAGCAGGCCATGGCCCGCGAACGCGCCCTGTTCGACGGCCTGATCGCCGAGCTCCAGGGTCGCGCCCCGCGTCTGCGCGTGATTGCGGACGCGCTGGCCGAACTGGATGCCCTGGCCTGCCTGGCCGAGCGGGCCAGGCGCCTGGACTGGCACTGCCCGGAACTGGTCGACACGCCCGGCATCCGCATCGAACAGGGCCGCCACCCGGTGGTGGAGGCCGGCCTGGATGCGCCCTTCGTCGCCAACGACACCGAGCTGGACCCCGAAGAGCGCCGGCTGCTGGTGATCACCGGCCCCAACATGGGCGGCAAGTCCACCTACATGCGCCAGACCGCGCTGATCGTGCTGCTGGCCTGCATGGGCAGCTTCGTGCCAGCCGGGCGTGCGCAGATCGGGCCGGTAGACCGGATCTTCACCCGCATCGGGGCCTCCGACGATCTGACCTCCGGGCGGTCCACCTTCATGGTGGAGATGACCGAGGCCGCCAATATCCTGCACAACGCGGGCCCCGAGAGCCTGGTGCTGATGGACGAGATCGGCCGCGGCACCAGCACCTTCGACGGCCTCGCCCTGGCGCTCGCCTGCGCCGAACGCCTGACGCGCCACAATCGCGCCCTGACCCTGTTCGCCACGCACTACTTCGAGCTGACGGCGCTGGCCGAACGCGAACCGGCGGTCGCCAACGTGCACACGGATGCCATGGAACACGAGCACAGCATCGTGTTCCTGCACCAGGTCCGCGAGGGGCCGGCCAATCAGAGTTACGGCCTGCAGGTAGCGCAACTGGCCGGGGTACCGGCCGATGTCCTGAAGCTCGCGCGCCAGCACCTGCGCGAGCTCGAGGACCGCGCCGCCGAGAGCGACTCGCCGCAACTGGGGCTGTTCACGCCCAAACCCGACCCGGCCAACGTGGCCGCACGCGAACCCGAGCCGTACGAAGCGGAGGCACGCGCCCTGAAGGCCCTGTTCGATACCCTGGACCCGGACGACATGTCCCCGCGCGAGGCCCTGGATGCCCTCTATCGGATGAAAGACGCCCTGCGCGAAAAGTAGCCGCTGCGTCGGAGGTCAGTCGTCCGGATCCGCGGGCGTGACCGCCTCTTCCTTGGCATCGTCCGGATCGCCATCTTCCAGCACATCCGACGGGATCGCCGCGCTGTCCCAGCCGCCACCCAGCGCACGGAATAGCGTCGCGGTGGCCGCCAGCCGATCGCGCGAGGCCTCGGTCAGGGTCAGGCTCGCACCCAGCAGGGCGCGACGCGCGTCCAGCACCTCCAGATAGCCCACGAAGCCGCCAAGATAGCGCCGCTCCGCCAGGTCAAGGACCTCGATCCGGGCACGCATCTCGCGCTGGCGTGCCTCCACCCGCTCGTGGGCCGCGTTCAGGACGCTCCAGGCATTGCCCACCTCGACCAGGGCCTCCTGGATCGCCAGGCGATACTCCAGCTCCGCGATCGCATATTCGGCCTCCACCCCGTCAATGGTCGCCTGACGTCGCCCAAAATCGAGGAGCGGAACCGTGGACCCGACCAGCAACTCCCAGATCGCCGAATCACCGGAGGCCAACTGGCTCACCCCGCTCGCCTCCTGCCCAAACAGGGCCGCCAGATTCAGGCTCGGCAACCATTCGGCCCGCGCCACCCCGATATCCGCGTTGGCCGCGATCAGCCGGGTTTCCGCCGCGCGAATATCAGGCCGCCGGGTGATGAGATCCGATGGCACCGAGTGCGGCAGGCCGGAAAGCGTCTCCGGGAGGGCTTCCAGGCCCTCGTCGCCGAGGCCGTCGAGCCCGTCGATCACCGCCCCGATCTCTCCGACTAGCACCGCCAGGGCGCGCCGCTGTTGGTCTGCATCCGCTTGCAAGCCGGGCAGGCTCGCCCGGCTGGTCTCCAGCTCGGCCTGTGCCTGACGCACCGTCAGGTCGGTGGTCGCGCCACTCTCGCGGCGTGACCGCTCGAGTTCGAGGGCCTCGGTCTGCGACTGGATGGTGGCCTCGGTGGTCTCGATCTGTTCGCGCGTCGCGCGGTAGTCGAAATACGTGCTGACCACGTCACTGACCACGGCCAGACGCAGGGCATCCCGGGTGAAGGCCGCGTTCAGCAGACGGGCTCGCGCCGCCTGGTTCGCCCTCGCGAGCCGCCCCCACAGGTCGACCTCGTAGCTCAACACCGCGGCGATCGTGATCTCGGTCTCGGGATCGTCCCCGCGCGCCGGATTCTCGCGCAAGACCTCGGCCTCGCCATCCAGACGGGGAAACTGTTCAGCGCGGCTGAGCCCCAGCACGGCCCGCGCCTGCACCACACGGGCCGCGGCGATCTCGGCATCGAGGTTGTTCTCCAGGGCGTCACGCACCAGGCGGTCGAGCCGCGGGTCCCCGAACATCTCCCACCAGAATTCGGCATCGGCGTAGTCCTTGTCCATCTGCTCGCCAATCGCCTCCGGCCATGCCTCCGGGAGGGCGACCTCCGGGCGCTCGTAGTCCGGCCCCACCGCACAGCCCGCCAGCACCAGGGCCAGGGCTGCACCGGTCAGGGTCCTTGGCAGGGTGCTACGCATGCGTTCCGGTCTCCCCCGAAGGCTCCGTTCCGCGCGGGCGGCCGTTCAGGCGCTCCACGCCACTGCTAATGACGTAATAGAACAACGGCACGAACAGAAGCGCGAGGAAGGTCGCGCTCAGCATGCCGCCGATAATGCCGATGCCAATCGCATGCTGACTGTTCGCGCCGGCACCCGAGGCCAAGGCCAGCGGCACCGCCCCCAGGATGAACGACATGGCGGTCATCATGATCGGCCGGAAACGCAGACGTGCCGCCTCCACGGCCGCATCGAACAGATCCAGTCCCTCGTCGCGCTTGAGCTGGGCAAATTCGACGATCAGGATCGCATTCTTGGCCGCCAGCGAAACCAGTACCAGCAAGCCAATCTGGAAGTAGATCCCGTTCTCCTGCCCAGTGAGCCAGATCGCGACCAACGCCCCGAAGATCGCGAAGGGCACGGCCAGCAACACAGCCAGCGGCAGGCTCCAGCGTTCGTATTGCGCCGCCAGGATCAACACCACGAACACCACGCCCAGCACGAACGCCAGCATCGAGGTCCCGGCCGCCTGCTGCTCCAGGTATTCTGCCCCGGTCCAACTCAGGAGGTAGTCGTCCGAAAGGGTCTCGTCGACCACTTCGTTCAACGCACGGATCGCCTCGCCCGAGCTGTAACCCGGTGCCGGCTCGCCCATGATCCGCGCGGCCGGAAACACGTTGAAGCGCTCGACCTCGTCCGGTCCCTGCACGCGCTCGACCGTGAGCAGGCTGGACAGCGGCACCAGCGTGCCGGTATCGGAACGGACGAACACCTTGTCGAGATCATCGGGCCGCTGGCGATATTCGGCCTCGGCCTGCATATGGACCCGCATCACCCGCCCGAACAGCGAGAAGTCGTTCAGATACACGGCTCCGAACGTGCTCTGCATGGCATCGAAGACATCCCCCAGCGGCACCTCGGCGGCAAAGGCACGCTCGCGATCAATCTCCACGTCGTACCGCGGCACCTCGACATTGAGGGCCGTACGCACGTCGGCCAGCTCCGGCCGCTCGCGCGCCGCCTCGATGACCTCGTCGGCGCGTTCGCGCATGGTCTTGAAATCATCCCCAACCCGGCTCTGCAGATAGGCATCAAAGCCCCCGGTGGTAGAGATCCCGGTAATCGGCGGCGGATTGAATGCGCGGATGTTCGCCTCCGGCTGGCGCTCGCCCTGTGCGACCAGCCGGTCGATCACCGCGTCGCTGCCCTGGTCCGCATCGCGGCGCTCGGACCAGTCCTTCAGGGTCACGTAGGCCACGCCGGCGTAGGTCTTCATGCCACCGGACAGGAGATCCATCCCGGAAAAGGCGACGACGTCCGTCGTATCCGGGTCCGCCAGTGCCTCCTCCGCCAGCTGGTCCATCACGGACTCGGTACGGTGCAGCGAGGCGGCGGCGGGCAGTTCGGCCGCGGCAAAGACATAGCCCTGATCCTCGTCCGGCACCAACCCACCCGGGACGATGCGGAACAGGACCACGATGGCCACCAGCAGCAATGCGAACAGACCCATGCCCAGGACATTGCGCCGCAGCAGGAAGCGTACGCCGACCATGTAGACAGCGGTAAAGCGTTCGAACGCAGCGTTGAACCAGCGAAACGGAAAGGCCGGACGGCGCGGCTTATCGGACAGCAAGCGGGCGCACATCGCCGGGCTCAGCGTCAGTGCGACGACACCGGAGATCCCCACCGAGACGGCGATCGTGATTGCGAACTGCTGGTACATCTGCCCGCTGAAGCCCCCGATAAAGGCCACCGGCACGAACACGGCAATGGTCACCAGGGTCATGGCGATAATCGGCGTGGCGACTTCATCGACCGTCTGGTAGGCCGCATCCACTGCCTTCATGCCTTGCTCGCGCATCAACCGCTCGGTGTTCTCCAGCACAATGATCGCGTTGTCCACGACGATCCCGATCGCCAGCACCAGGCCAAACAGCGTCAGCATGTTGGCGGAGAAGCCCAGCAGGTACATGCCGGCGAGCGTGCCGATCAACGAGACCGGCACCGCCACGATGGGAACCGCGGTGGCGCGGACCGTCTGCAGGAACAGGTACACCACGGCCACCACCAGGATCAGCGCCTGCACCAGGGTCAGCAGGACGCGCTGCACCGACTGGTCGATGAAGGTCGTGGTGTCGAACGGGATGTGGTACTCGAGACTGTCGGGGAAACGCGGCTCCAGCACTTCGAGGATTGCGCGCACCCCGCGCGCCGTCTCCAGCGCGTTGGCCCCGGGCTGGAGATAGATGCCGACCGGCACGGCGACCTCGCCGTTGTGTCGCGCGCCGAAGTTGTACAGATGCGCGCCCAATTCCACCCGCGCCACATCACCCAGACGCAGCGCCGACCCGTCCGGAGTACTGCGCAGGATCACCTGCTCGAATTCTTCCACCTCGGAGAAGCGCTCGGGGGTCGTCACGGCGTAGGTGAAATCGACCGTCTCGTCCATCGGCTCGGCGCCGAACTGTCCGGCCGCGTACTGCTCGTTCTGTTCCTGCACCGCGGTCCGGATATCACTCGCGGTCAGGTCGAACTCGGCCATCTGGTCCGGCTGCAGCCAGATCCGCATGGAATAGATCTGCGCCCCGAAGAACGTCTGGTCACCCACCCCCGGCGCCCGCCGCAGCTCGGCATACACGTTGCGCCAGACGTAGTCACTGATCGCACGGGGGTCCAGACTGCCATCGGAGGAGGTGAAGGTAATCATCTGCAGCATGGACGGGGCGCGCTTCTCCACCGCGATGCCGGAGCTGACCACGGTATCCGGCAGCCGCCCCATCGCCCCCTCGACCTCATTGCTCACATTGATCGCGGCGATGTCGGGATCCGTGCCCACCTCGAAGGTGATGATCAACTCCATGTCACCTTCGTCGCTGGCCTTCGAGCGCATGTAGGCCATGTTGTCCACGCCATCGACGGTCGCCTCGATCGGCGCCGCGACGGTCTCCGCCACCGCCTCCGCACTGGCACCGGGATAGCTGGCGGTCACGACCACCTTGGGCGGCAGGATGTCCGGGTACTGGTCAACGGGCAGGAACAGTGCCGAGGACAGCCCGGCGAGGACGAAAAGGATCGAGATGACCGAGGCCAGTACTGGCCGGCCAATGAAAAAACGCAACATCAGTCGCTTGCCCGGTCGCGGTCAGGGCCGTTCCCGATCCCGTCCAGGATGTCGTCCACCGCGTCCTGCTCGGTCGCCGGATCCATGACCTCATCCAGCAGGTCGGTCGATACCTCGGGCAGCAACCCCGGGGCCACCGGTTCCTCGGCCGCGCGCGGCGAATCCAGGGGACGGATGCCGGTACCCTCCTCGATCCCGGCCACGCCCCCGATCACGATCCGGTCGCCGTCACTCAACCCCCCGGTAACGAGAAAGTCCTCCCCCAGATCCATGCCGATCTGAATGGGCCGCATGTGCGGGACATTGTCATCATCAACGACAAAGACCGCCGTCCCCTCGGGGCCCTCGACCACCGCAGCATGGGGCACGCGCTTGCCATGTCCGGCGATCAGCCCACTCAACGTGACCCGCACGAACTGGCCGGGCAGCAACTGCACATCGCGATTCGGGAACAGGGCACGCACCTCGACCATGCCAGTTGCCTCGTCCACCGACACCTCGGTTACATCGATCTGACCCTGATGGGGGTACAGGGCATCATCCGGCAGGGCGAGCAGCACCGTGAGGCCAACACCGGAACGAATCTGCGGCCCGTAGGTGGCCAAGTGGGCCTCGGGTATCGCGAAATCGGCACGGATCGGATCCAGCTGGGTCACCGTGGCGAGCAGATCACCGGCCTCCAGCAGGCTGCCCTCCGGGCGTTCCTCCAGCCCCCCGACCCCATCCAGGGGCGAGACGACCGAGGTGTAATCGAGATCAAGACGGGCCTCGGCCAATGCCGCCTCGGCGGCGGCCACCTCGGCCTCGGCCAGCTCCAGTTGCGAGCGGGCCTCGTCACGCTCGCGGCCACTGGCCGCGTTGTCCTCGTACAGTCCCAGCACGCGTTCCCACTCGCGCTCGGCCTGACGCCTCTCGGCCTCGGCCCGTTCGAGGCTCGCTTCGCCACTGCGTACACGGACGGCGTAGGGCGACGGATCGATACGGAACATTTCGGCGCCGCGCTCGATCTGCTCGCCCTCTTCATAGCGGCGGCTTTCGAGCACACCCGAAACCCGCGCACGCACTTCCACTTCGCGCGGACTGCGGGTACGCGCAGTATAGGTACGGGAGATCGAGACGAGTTCGTTTTCCAGCGAGCGCACCGGGACTTCCACGACCTCGGGAGCCGCCTCATCCTCTTCTTCGGATTCCGCCGCGCAACCCGGCAGCAGGACAAGCAACAGCCAGCCGAGGATCAGAGCGGTCACGGGGGTGGCCGAACGCAAGTGATGCATAGATCGTTCTCCCACTACTCCGGGCGCACCCGGTTCCCGCCCCGCTCGTTATCCGGGGCACAGATTGTCGGGGCCCGGCCCACCAACAGGGACACGTAGGGGCCAATGGCACCGGGCGCAGGCGGAAAACCGGCCCCGGCGGCGCAGCAAACGCTTCTGGTATCCACCCTAGCGCGACGCCTCGGCGCCCGTAAACCAACGCCTGCGTCTTTTGCGGTCGCCCCAAAAGTCCCCGTAGCCGCAGGCCATTTCGCCAACGCCATTAAGGAAACACTGATCAATGAACGCGTTCGCGTTGGTACCCCAGGTTTTCCGAGACAAGGCGCGTCGTGCAACAGGTAGTGGTTCTACCTGTAAGCGGCGCAACGCAGGATCGGGGAACCTGGGGTGCCAACCCCAGGGGGCTCGGCCGCTTTTGCGCGCGCACGGCGTTGCGGCTCCCTTGTGCAGAATGACTGCACGGCAGTCACCGCGCCTTGTTCGCACGCAAAAGCGACTCGAGCGCGAACGCGTTCATTGATCAGTGTTTCCTTAAGGGTAGCGGCCCAACGCATGCTGAATGACGCCGACCTGTGCCCGGGATTCACGACTCCCGCGATGGAGGCGTTACAATGCCGCAATAACCCGTCGGCAAGGCCAGGGACACGTGCCGCCGCGACCATGACCGGGCCTCAAAAATCCCGGTCAACTGACTGAATTCAAAGGGAGACAAGCATGGCTTTCATCGTTCTCGATAACTGCATCAAGTGCAAGTACACCGATTGCGTCGAGGTCTGCCCGGTCGACTGCTTCCATGAAGGACCGAACTTCCTGGCCATCGACCCCGACGAATGCATCGACTGCACCCTGTGCGAGCCGGAATGCCCGGCCGAAGCCATCGTGCCGGAGGACGACGTCCCCGAAGACCAGCTCCAGTTCATCGAACTGAACGCCGAACTCGCCCGCACCTGGCCGGTCATCACCGCGCGCAAGGACCCGCCGGCCGACGCCGAGGATTGGGACGGCGTGGAAGGCAAACTCCAGTACCTGGAACGCTAACCCCGGCAAGACCGGTCCCAGCCAGCCGCCAGCCTGGGCGCAGCTCACAGTCAGGAGCTGCGCCACCACCCGAGGAGCGGCTCCTCCGCTGGCCCCGCGCAACGCCCACCCGCCCTCCTACGCACCCGCGCCAGGAAGTGCTTGCCGCGCGGCCGCCTCCGCTGACGGCCGCATCGTCCCGCGAGCGGCCCTGCACGCAATGGATGATCGACCCAGCACGAGAAGGCCGGACGACGATCCGGGGCCCGGAAGTGCCGCCTCAGGCGGCAGGGCGATCGGGGAACAGGTGGCAGGGAATCCACCACAGGTACACCATCATTCCGATCAGCTCGACCAGGGACTGGAACACCACCACGACCACGGCGAGTTCCAGCCCCTGCGGCAGGGCGAGCGCGATGGGCAGGACCACGAAGGAGTTGCGCGACCCGAGGCTGAAGGCGAGCACCCGCCCTTCGGCTATCGGCAGGCCGAACACCTGGGCCAGGGCCCGCGCCAGCAGGGCCGCGACCACCAGGAAACCGGCAAAGATCAGTAGCAGCGGCAACAGCACACCGACTCCGTCGAGCACCGTGTTGATCTGCGAGGCCGCAATGATGAACACCACCACGGCCAGCAACGGGACCGGCAGCCAGGCCAGGCCCGAGATCAGGTGTCCGCGGCCGGGGTCGTCGTAGGCCCAGCGTTCGGTCAGATAGGCAAGGATCAGCGGGACCAGGATCAACCCCGCGAAGGCCTTCAGCACGTCCTCGCCAGCCAGCGCCAGGGTGAACTCACCGCCAAAGAACAGCCACAGGTACAGCGGCAGCAGGGCCAGCTGCAGCAGGAGCGAAATGGGTGAGAAGGCGATGGCCCGGCGGGTATCGCCGCCGCCGAGATGGGTAAAGGTGATGAACCAGTCGGTGCAGGGCACCAGCAGCACGAGGGCGATCCCCAGCAGGATCGCTGGATCGCCCGGCGCCACCTGGAGGATCGCCCAGACCAGCGGCGGGATCACCACGAAGTTGCCGATCACCGCTGCCAGCAGCAAACGCGGCTCGCGGAACGCCTCGCCCAGGTGGAGCAGCGGCGTCTGCGTGAAGGTGGCGTACAGCAGCACCCCGAGTACGGGCCAGAGCACCACATCCAGCCACTCGCTGGCCTCCGGCGCGGACAAGCCCAGGAAAAGCCCCAGTGCGATCGTCACCAGGTAGATCAGTACCTGATACTGCTCCAGCCGCTCACGCATCCTCGAACGCGGCTCCGGCACGACACAAGGCGTTTACCAGAGCCAGGTTTCAGGTTGCTCGATAGCGCGGTTGTCGTTGTTGGCCAGCAGGCCCTTGATGCAGCGCACCAGCAGCCAGATCACCAGGGCGAGGAAGATCACGAAGCCGATGCCGATCGGCGTCGTGATGACCCCGAGCACGGCAAACAACAGCCCGATCCAGAACGTGCGGATCTGGTAGGTGAAGTGGGAGACGCTGACGGTATCGGCCTCGCCGCGCTTGATATAGGCGATGATCAGACCGGCGATGGCGGTCAGCGCGGTCAGGAAGCTGACCAGATAAAGCACGTATACCACGGTGACCATGGTGGCATCCTTGCGCGGGCCGAGCGTGGGCTCGCTCACGTCGCTGCGCACAACTTCCGGTTTCGGATCTTCGGACACTTCGCACCTCCTGTGGCGTGAATGACGGGGACCAACTTATCAGACTCGCCCGATGCCTATCCGGGCCCGCCCAGCACGATGAGCAGGATACCGACAAGGGCAAAGAAGAACCCGGCCAGTTGCACCCGTGACATGCGCTCGGCCTGGAACAATCGCGCCATCAGCGCCGTCGGCGCCGGGGACAGCGCCCCGGCCACCGCGATGATCGACAACAGGCCCATGCGCACCGCGACCACGAAGGCTACGGTCGCCGCCGCCTGTAACAGACCTGCCAGCGACAGCAACACCAGGGTCGAACGGCTCATCCCCAGCTGCGGACGGCGGATCAGCATCACCACCAGAAGGGCCAGGGCACCCACTGCCGAGGTCGCGACTACCGGCCACAGCGGCGAGCCGGCCTCGGCCTCGTTGAGGAACACGAATATCAGACCGAAGCAGGCCCCCGCGATCGCCGCGTCGAGCAGGCCACGAACCGGATGCTCCCCCCTCGCCAGCGCCATCAGGCCACGTACCGGTTCATCCAGGTTGCGCGGACTCGCCTTGCGCGCCCCGCCAGAAATCATCCCGATCGCGATCACGATCGCGGCGATTCCGAGCAACGCCAGCAGCCCCGGCTGTTCACCCAGCGCGAGTCCGACCAGCAGCGGCACCAGCGCCGAGATCACCCCGGTCACCGCAGCGACCAGCCCCATCGAACCCTGGGCCAGGCCGTGGTAATACGCCAGCAGGCCCAGCGCCAGGGCAAGCCCCGCGGCCCCACCCCAGATCAGGGCCTGCGCTCCAGGCACACCCGCCAGCGGAAGGGCGATCACCAACAGGGCTGCGGTCGCAAGGATCTGCGAATAGCAGGCCACCACCAGCGCCGGAATGCGTCGCGAGGCCAGCCCGCCGAAGAAATCGCCGGCGCCAAACCCCAGGGCCGTCAGCAGGCCCAGAAAGAACGCCAACTCAGACCCTGCCGCGGTTCGAACCCATCATGCGCGAGCTTACTCGTGCGCGCCGTCGAGCATGTCCTTCAGGGCCTCTTCGCTACCGGCATGGCCGACGCCGGTCACCACACCCTCGGTGTCCAGCAGGATCACGGTCACCTGCTCGCGCTGATGCGGGAGGAAACCGGCATCGGCCTCGCTGGAGGTCACCACGATGGAATAGTCCCGCGCCTGCATGCGCGGCAGCACCACGTTCTGCATCGGTTGCGCCGGCATCTCGTGGATATCGGCGATGTAGATGATGCCCAGCGCATCGCGCGCCTCGGCGCCCATGCCATCCAGCACCGCATTGGCCACACCAGCCGGCGCGGCCTCCACGGTCTTCAGGATCACGCGGGCATCGCCCGGCAGCTCCACCGGATTGCCGTGCTGGTCGTTCAGGGTGCGCTCGGGAAAGGGCTGGCCCTCGGCGAACTCGGGCTCCGGGCCACCGCCGGACATGCAACCGGCGACAAGCCCGGCCGCGGCCAGCAGGACGGCGGGCAGGAAGGATCGGGCGATACGGGACATGACAGTTCTCCTGCGAATCGAAACATGGAATCGAGCGCGCAGCACGGGCGCGCTTCAGCGCCGCCGATGGTAACGCATCGAGTGCGTCAGTAGACTGCAACGACCTTCACGACCGACGCCTGCATGCTGTATTCGCTGATCAAACTGCTGCGCCCGCACCAGTACATCAAGAACGGGTTCGTGTTTCTCGGCGTGGTGTTCGCGCACGAGTGGGGCGAACCCGGCACGGTGCTGGCGGCCAGTCTCGCCTTCCTCGCCTTCTGCGCGATCGCCAGCGCGGTGTACGTGCTGAACGACATCGTCGATGTCGAGGCCGACCGCCAGCATCCGACCAAGCGCGACCGCCCCATCGCCAGCGGTGCGATCAGCGTCCCCACCGCCTGGGCGATCTTCGCAACGGCGGCGGTCCTCGCGCTGGTCCTCGCGGCGATGGTCAGTACCTGGGTCATCGCGCTGATCCTGACCTACCTGGTGCTGAACGTGGCCTATTCCTGGTCGCTGAAGCACATCGTGATCCTTGATGTATTCAGCATCGCGGCCGGCTTCATGCTGCGCATCCTCGCCGGCACCCTGGGCCTGGGCATCGAGCCCTCGCAGTGGCTGCTGCTGTGCGGCCTGATGCTGACGCTGTTTCTTGGCTTCGCCAAGCGCCGCGCGGAGCTGGCCGACGACACCATCGAACGCCGCGGCAACGCCGATCGGCCGCGGCGCGTACTCGACGACTACAGCCTCAGCCTGCTCGATCAGTTCACCTCCATCAGCGCCGCCTGCACGGTACTCGCCTATGGCCTGTACACCGTCAGCGCGGAGACCATGGCCCTGCACGGCACCGACGGGCTGATCTACACCCTGCCGTTCGTGATCTACGGCATCTTCCGCTACCTGTTCCTGCTGCACGCCCGCGGCGGCGGCAACGACACCTCGCGCGACCTGGTCACCGACCCCCACCTGCTGGCCACTGTTGCGGTGTGGCTGGGGGTCACCATCGCCGTGCTCGCATGAGCACGGTACGGCTCTCCGGCTGGCGCCTGCGCGCGGTGATGTTCTCGGTCATCGTGGCCGTCGCCCTGTATCTCGGGGTCGCCCTGTGGGCCGGTGCGGACGAGGTCTGGCGCGCCCTCAAGCTGGTGGGCTTCGGCGGACTGCTGCTGGCCCTGGCGCTGTCACTGGTGAACTACAGCCTGCGTTTCACCCGCTGGCAGCTGTACCTGCGCACCCTGGGCCATGCCGTCCCGACCCGCGCCAGCCTGCACATCTACGTGGCCGGCTTTGCCCTGACCACCACCCCCGGAAAGGCCGGGGAAGCCCTGCGCGGGGTGCTGCTGAAACGCCGCCACGTACCCTACCCCGACAGCTTCGCGGCATTCGTCTCCGAACGCCTGTCCGACCTGATCGCGGTGGTGCTGCTGTCCATGCTGGGACTGACCCTGGTCGCCCAGGGCACCTGGCTGATCCTGATCGGTGCCGCCTGCATCCTGGCCGCGCTGGTGGTGCTCGCCTGGCGCCGGCCGCTGGCGTGGCTGCAAACCGTGAGCGACCGCCCGGGCCAGCGCCTGTGGCGCACCCTGCACCATCTGGTTACCGTCCTGCTGCAGGCGCGGCGCTGCCACCGGCCCGCCCTGCTGGCCGGCGCCACCGTGCTCAGCGTGATCGCCTGGAGCGCGGAGGCCCTGGCCTTCTGGTGGATCCTCAACGCCATGGGCTTCGAGGCCACGTTCGCCTTTGCCGCGTTCGTGTTCGCCCTGGCCATGCTGGCGGGCGCATTGAGCTTCCTGCCGGGGGGGCTCGGCGGCACCGAGGCGGTGATGATCGCCCTGCTGCTATGGGCCGACATGCCACCGGCCGATGCGGTCGCGGCGACCATGCTGATCCGCTTCACCACGCTGTGGTTCGCGGTGATCCTCGGCCTGATCGCGCTGGGCACCAACCCCGAGGCCCGCGGCCGCGAATTCCCGGACCCGCACCATGGCTAGGCTCGCCGCGCCAATCCCGTCATTGCGAGGCCCCGCAGGGGCCGCGGCAATCTCCCGAAGCTGTTCCGGGCGTTGGGGGCAGGAGACGGCGATAACTCGCTGCGCTCGCCCGTCGGGCCGGCCTGCGGTCGTTCAACGCGCTACGCGCCTTTGTGCCGCGGCCGCGCAGC
The DNA here is from genome assembly GCF_000377925.1 of Thioalkalivibrio sp. AKL12. Classification (NCBI taxonomy): domain Bacteria; kingdom Pseudomonadati; phylum Pseudomonadota; class Gammaproteobacteria; order Chromatiales; family Ectothiorhodospiraceae; genus Thioalkalivibrio; species Thioalkalivibrio sp. AKL12. Next base: position 63,100 of record NZ_KB898889.1, on the reverse strand, counting down.
GGCCTCGCAATGACGGGGACATTGGGCGCGCGGAGGCCATGGCATGACCGCCAGCTGGAACCGCATCCCTCGGGTGGAACACGCGGCCGAGGTCGCGCTCGGTCGCCGCGGGCGGGCATTGCCCGACGTGCCACGCCCCCTGCTCGCCCACGGGCTGGGGCGCAGCTATGGGGACGTCTGCCTGAATCCCCTGGCCTCGCTGCTGCACACGCCGGGGCTGGATCGCTTCGTGGCCTTCGACGCCGCCACTGGAGAGCTCACGGCCGAGGCCGGGGTATCGCTGGATGCGCTGCTGCGCTTTGCCGTGCCACGCGGCTGGTTTCCGCCGGTGGTGCCCGGCACGCGCTTCGTTACCCTGGGGGGTGCGATCGCCAATGACGTGCACGGCAAGAACCACCACCAGGCCGGCAGCTTCGGCGACCATGTACGCGCCCTGACCCTGCGTCGTTCCGATGGCCAGGTGCTGGAGGTCACCCCCGAGAACACACCCGACTGGTTCGCCGCGACCGTCGGCGGCCTGGGCCTGACCGGCCTGATCGAGACCGTGACCCTGCAACTGGCCCCGATCCGCAGCGCCTGGATGCGCGCCTGGTCGCAGCGCTTCGACTCGCTGGACGCGTTCTGGGAACTGAACACCCAGTCCGAGCGCGAGTGGCCCTACACCGTGGCCTGGATCGACTGCCTGAACCCGGGAGCCGGCGGCCGGGTCGGTCGCGGCATCTACAGCGGCGGGCGCCATGCGACCACCGCGCCGCGCAAGGACGCCTGGCACGAACACCGCCGCAGCATCCCGCTGGACCCGCCGGTGTCGCTGGTCAACCGCCTGACCCTGCGCGCGTTCAACCACCTCTACTACCGCCAGCCGGTGCACGCGACCCCGCGCGCGGTCCATCACCTGCCCTGGCTGTTCCCGCTGGACGCGATCCGGCACTGGAACCGGATCTACGGTCACAACGGTTTCTACCAGTACCAGTGCGTGCTGCCACCAGCGGCTTCAAAGGACGGCGTGCAGGCCCTGCTGGATGCCATCGCCGCCAGTGGCCAGGGCTCGTTTCTCGCGGTGCTCAAGACCTTCGGCGACCGCGCCGCCCCGGGCCTGCTGTCCTTCCCGCGCCCGGGTGCCACGCTCGCGCTGGACTTCCCGGAAAAGGGCCGCGACACCGAACGCCTGTTCGCGCGCCTGGACGCGATCGTGCAGGAGGCCGGCGGTGCCCTGTACCCTGCGAAGGACGCACGCATGCCGGCCGACGTCTTCCGCCAGGGGTTCCCCCGCTGGGAGGCCTTCGCCGAGTATGTGGACCCCGAATTCTCCTCCGGCTTCTGGCGCAGGGTGACTGCATGAACCCAATGAAGAACGTTGTCCTCTTTGGTGCCACCTCGGCCATTGCCTCTGCGGTGGCGCGGGAGTTGGTGGACACCGGTGCCCGGCTGTTCTGCGTGGCCCGCGACGGCGAGGCGCTGGAGGCCCTGCTGGCCGACCTGCGGGTGCGTGGCGACGACCCGGACGGCGCCCGCATCCTCGGCGCCACGGCGGATCTCGCCGACATCGACGGCCACGCGGCCATCTGGCAACAGGCGCAGGAGGCCCTGGGCGAGGTGGACAGCGTGCTGCTGGCCTGGGGCACCCTGCCCGACCAGGCGGCCTGCAACGCCTCGGTGGACGAGACCCTGCAAGCGATCCACGTCAACGGCACCAGCGCCATCGCCCTGCTCGCCCGCATCGCGCCGGACTTCGAGGCCCGCGGCCGGGGCGTGATCGCCGCCATCGGCTCGGTCGCCGGCGACCGCGGGCGCCAGAGCAACTACGCCTATGGCACGGCGAAGGGCATGCTCGCGATCTACCTGCAGGGGCTGCGCAACCGGCTGTTCTTCAGCGGTGTGGACGTGGTCACGCTCAAGCCCGGCTTCGTGCGCACCCCGATGACCGAGGGCTTCAACCGCGCCGGCGCCCTGTGGGCCGAACCGGAAACGGTCGCCCGGGGCATCGTCCGCGCCATGCACCGTGGCCGCGACGTGGCCTACCTGCCCGGCAAGTGGTGGGTCATCATGACCATCATCCGCCTGATCCCCGAATACCTGTTCAAGCGCCTCAAGCTCTAGGGAAACACTGATCCATGTACACACTCGCGTTGGAACCCCAGGTTTGCCGAGACCAGGCGCGGTGCGCAGCCGGTAGTGGTTCTACCGGCAAGGGCCGCAACGCAGGATCGGGGAACCTGGGGTGCCAACCCCACAAGCGATTGAATGCAGGGGCTCGGCCGCTTTTGCGTGGGAACGGCGTTGCGGTTCCCTTGTGCAGAATGACTGCACGGCAGTCACCGCGCCTTGTTCGCACGCAAAAGCGACTCGAGCGCGAGCGTGTACATGGATCAGTGTTTCCCTAGCCATGTCCGCCCCCACCCGGCCCGGCCCCGCGCGGCACATCGTGCTGTTCGATTTTGATGGCACCCTGACCCGGCGCGACAGCCTGTTCCCCTTCCTGCGTCACGCACTGGGGACAGTGGAATTCCTGCGACGCCTGCCGGACTGCCTCCCCGCCCTGACCGGCCTGGCGCTGAAGCGCCTCTCCAACCAGGACGCGAAGGAAGCCGTGCTAACCCGCATGCTGGCCGGCGAGACCCTCGCCCACCTGCAGGCAAAGGGCCGCGAGTTCGCCGAGGGCCGCCTGGACCGGCTGCTGCGCCCGGCGGGCATGCGCGCGCTCCAGACCCACCAGGCCGCGGGCCATGACTGCGTGCTGGTGTCCGCCTCGCTGGATCTCTGGCTGCAGCCCTGGGCCGAGCGCCACGGCCTTGCCGGCGTAGTCAGCTCGCGCCTGGCGGTCGATGACAGCGAACGCGTGACCGGGCGCCTCGACGGTACCAACTGCCGGGGCGCGGCCAAGCCGGCCGCCATCGCCGCCTGGCTGGCGACCCTGCCCCCGGAGGAGCCGGTGGACCTGGTCGCGGCCTACGGCGACAGCGACGCCGACCAGCCAATGCTGGAGCTGGCCCGCAGCGGCTACCAGCTGCGTCGGGGCCGCTTCCGGCGCGTCCACGGACCCGCCCTGGAGGACACCCCCGAGTGAGACCGACACCCACCGCGTGGCCGTGGCTCGCGCGCCACTACGGCGCGATCCTGCTGGCCGTCCTGCTGGTCAAGATCGGCATGGCATGGGCGCTGCCGATCACCGGCGACGAGGCCTATTTCCTCATCTGGGGCCATAACCCGGATCTGGGCTATTACGACCACCCGCCGATGATCGGCTGGTGGCTCGGCGCCATCCTGCCGCTGTCGGACCACCCGCTGGCGATCCGCGCGCTGGGCATCTTCGCCTCCATGGCCCCGGCGCTTGCGGTCTTTCTCTGGTGGCGACATACCGATCCGGTCCGGGCGCGCCTGGTCTCGCTGCTGGCGCTGTTCATGCCGCTGTTCTTCATTGCGGTCATCACCGCGACGGACACCCCGCTGATCCTGTTCGCCCTGCTCGCCACCGGCCTCGCCTGGCTGGCGCTGCGCACCGGGCGCGCGGCCTATTTCCTGCTCGCCGGGCTGGCCCTGGGGCTGGCGTTCCTGTCCAAGTACTTCGCGGTGCTCCTGGGCATCGCGCTGGGGGTGCACATCCTGCTGTTCGCGCGGCAGCACTGGCGCGGCCTCTTGCTGATCCTCCTCGGCGTGGTGCCGGCGGTCGCCCTCAACCTGTACTGGAACTGGGACAACTGCTGGTACAACGTGATGTTCAACGTCGTGAACCGGCATGGCGACGGCGGCTTCGACCCGGGCAACTGGCTGACCTACGCGATCCTGCTCGTCTATCTGTTCACGCCCTGGCTGCTGTGGTTCTACGCCCGCCAGTGGCGCGCCCTGGCCGCCGGCATCCGCGAGTACCAACTGGGCGTGTTCCTGTCCGCCGGGCTGATCCCGCTGATCCTGTTTGCCCTGCTCGCCCCGTTCAAGAGCATCGGGCTGCACTGGCTCGCCGCCTTCGCGCCCTTCCTGCTGCTGCCCGCGCTGTTCCTGGCCCGACGCTCGCTGACGCTCGGCGGCTGGCTCTCCGGGGCCCTCGCGATGCTGCACGCCGTCGCGATCCTGACCCTCGCGCTGATGCCGGTGGAATGGCTGAAGGGCCAGGACCGCTACGCCGACGCCGTGTTCTACCTGGCCCCGGAATCGGTGGCCGGGGTGGTGGGCGAATACGACGCGGACTGGCACGTCTTCACCCGCAGCTACTCGCGCTCGGCGGTACTGGGCTACTACGCCGGCCGCGAGGTCGGGGTTTTCGGCCCCGGCTCGCACTATGGCCGCCAGGACGACCTGCTTACCGACTTCCGCGCCCTTGACGGCGCCAACCTGCTCTACGTCCCTACCCGCGGCGAGCTGGATCCGGCGCAGGTCGAGCCCTACTTCGACGAGGTGCGCATACGCGAAGTCACCATCCGCGGCGTCGACTGGACCCTCGCCGAGGGCCGCGGCTTCGACTACGCCGCCTACCACGAGGACGTCCTGCGCCCGACCCTCGAACGCTACTACGACATCCCCGCCTGGCTCCCCGACGGCCGCTGCGCCTTCCGCGAGCGCTACGCCGACACCCCGTGACCCCACGGGGCCTTCTGAGCGCCCCAAAAATCCCGCCCCCCCCCGTTCAGACGGGGCCCGACGCGCCATGAGGCGCCAGAATCCCTGTACCCGCCCCATTTCGCGGGTCTTCGTGTTTCGTTCACACAAGGATTCCAGGGAGACTCAGGATGCCAGTATTTCGACCCACCCCGCTCAGTCATGCCGTTTACCGTGCTCTGAGGCCGCGCGCCTCCGCCCGCCGCCACTGGACCATCCCCGGACTGGTGGCCCCCGCTATCCTCGCCATCGGGATCAACGGAGCCGGCGCCGATCAGACCGAATGGACCGACGGCGTTGCGGCCAACTTCGACTGGTTTCAGGACGGTAACTGGGATCAGGATGCCCCCGATGCTGACACCGAGGCCCTGATCCTCGACGAGGATGACCGCGTACAGATTGCTGATACGGGAGCGGAAGCCGACGGGATTCAACTCCTTGACGGAGAGCTGGAAATCACGACGGACGGTTCGCTCGAAACCCACGACGATTTCCGCCTCCAGGGAACCGCGAACCTCCGGGTGGAAGGCGCCGTCGTCACCAACGCCCGTGTCGACATCGGGAGATGGCCTTCCGCCGACGCAGAAGCCGTGATCTCCGGCGGTAATGCGGAATGGCAGCACAACAGTCTCAATTTCAATTTGGGTAGGGCAGGTGGCACCGGCACACTGGTCCTGGAGGATGGCGCCCGATTCGAGCAGGGATCGGGAACCACCTTCATGGGGAACAGTGCGGACTCGAACGGAACCATCCGGATCACCGATGCAACGCTTGTCGGGGACTCCTTGCTAGTCGGTACCTCGGGAACCGGCACGCTCGAAATGGACGACGAAGCCATTGCCGAACACTGGGACGCCGACGTGGGCTTTCACGAAGGCTCCAGCGGATCGGTTGAAGTCGATGATGCGGAGTGGGACATCACGACCTATCTGGCCGTCGGGCGCGGCGGTCACGGGGAGTTGACCATCGCCAACGGCGGTGAAGTCACCAGTGGCAATACCTATCTTGGCTTTGACGCTACCGGTCACGGGACTGCGAGCGTCACCGACGACGACTCCAGCTGGACCACCAGCAATCTGACGGCCGGATGGAGCGGTGAAGGCCACCTCGACATCCGGAACGGGGGCGAAGTCAACAGTACAAATGTCTTGCTGGGTCGATTGGCCTCGGGACGGGGCGAAGCCACCATTACCGACTCCGGTTCTCGCCTGACCGCGCAGGGAGCCCTGGCCGTCGGCGATGCCGGCAGTGGCCAGATTGAGGTCCTGGACGGTGGCGAACTGGTCACCGAAGGGATGAGCCACATTGCCCACGGTGAAGACAGCGATGGTTTCGTCCGGCTCCGCGGTCCGGGTTCCCGCTGGGAGGCGGGGGACGACATCTTCGTCGGAGAAACGGGCGAAGGAGCACTCCACATCGTTGACGGCGCTCGGGTCGAGGCCGGTGAACGCGTCCTTGTGGCCGACGAATCCGGCTCGGAGGGTTCCGTTGTCATCGACGGGTCCGATTCGATGCTGGAGATTACCGGCCAGGGCACGGAGTCCGTCCTGGGAATCGGGATCGGAGGCGAAGGCGACCTCGAGCTCAGCAACGGCGGTGAAGCGGAATCCATCGTCGGTGGGCTCGGCATCGAGGACGGCGCCCGGGGAACGGCGACGATCCGGGGCAACGGATCCGGATGGACGGTGCACGACGGGCTGTTTATCGGCTTTGATGGCTCGGCCGATCTCGCAGTCCGCGACGGAGGGCGGGTCACCGTCGGGGGCGAGAGCTGGATCGGACACGAATCCGGTTCTCATGGCGAAGTCAGCATCACCGGACCGGACTCGATTCTGCAGACCGGCGACACCCTGCGAATCGGGCGCCTCGGCCACGGCCAGCTGGAGATCCTGGATGGCGCCCAAGTCGAAAGTCAGTCCATGGCCTCACTCGCGGTGCATCCGGGCAGCAGCGCCAGCGGGCGGGTGGCGGGCCCCGATTCCACCTGGGAAGTAGGCAGTCTTCTGCGCATCGGGAATTCGGGCACCGCACGGCTCGACATCGAAGACGGAGCGACCGTCACCAGCGATAGCGGGTGGATCGGCTTCAACGACCGTGGTGATGGTTCCGTGTACGTCTCCGGATCGGACTCCGAGTGGATCGTATCCCAGAGCCTCAGGGTCGGCTACAACGGCCGGGGTCATCTGGAAATCGCCCCGGATTCCGAAGTCTCGGCCGGACGCCGGGTGATCGTGGCAGACGATCCGGATGCGCGGGGAACACTGGTGGTCAACGGGACCCTCGCCAGCCAGGACGGCCTCGAAGTCGAATCCGGAGGCCAACTGGGAGGCGACGGACAGGTTCATGGCGACGCCACCATTCGCGGGATGCTCGCACCCGGCAATTCCATCGGCAGTCTGACCATCAGCAACGGCGACCTGACGCTGGACCAGGACTCGGTGTACCGGGTGGAAGTCAACGATGGTGGCAATACCGCCGGGGTCAACAACGATTACGTGACCGTCGAAGGTGACATCCATATCGACGACAGTGCCAGCGTGCACGTCACCGCCGAAAACGGCACCGATGACGGAAGCACGTGGGACCCCGAAACGACGTACACGATCCTCAACGCCGAGCAGGCGGTGTACGGCGAGTTTGGCGATGTCACCGATGATTTCGCATTTCTGGAATCCGAACTGGGCTACGGTTCGGATCAGGTCTATCTGACCCTGACTCAGGTGGCGGATTTCGTTGATGTAGCCCGTACCCGCAACCAGCGGGCCGTAGCGGGCGGCCTCGATGAACAGACGCAGAATGCCGACATGTCTCCCGTTCTGGATGCACTCATCGCCATGGACGAAGACAACGCCCGCGCGGCGCTGGACGACCTGTCCGGCGTCGACCACACCCACGTCCAGCAGATCGGCCTGCGGGGCGCCCAGCGTTTTCGTGCCGGCCTCACCGGCCGCATGCCCGGGCCCGGGGACGCGCAGGCCCCGCGCGAAACCGCCAGCCTGGAGCAGCTCGCCGGCCTTCAGCTCACCTCCGCCGGACAGCCCCGGGGGCTGCTGGACGACTCCCCGGAAACCTCGCGGGGCTGGTGGGTCAATGCCGAAGGTGGCCGCGGTGACATCGACGACACCCGCAACGCCAGCGGCGCCGACTACCGCTTCAGCGGCCTCACCGTCGGCTTTGATGCCCCGGTTTCCGAGGAACTCCATCTTGGTGCGGCCATGGGATACACCCGCAACCGCGGCGACACCGCCGGGGGCGATATCGACGTCGATTCCGTCCATCTTGCCGGCTACGGCGGATGGCAGCGCGATGCCCTGTATGCCCGCGGCAGCGTCGGCATGGCCTATCACAGCACCGATACCGAGCGCTTCGTTGACACCGTCGGCCGCACCGCGGAAGCAGACTACTCCGCGCGCGGCGTGGGCATGCGGGCCGAGGGTGGTTACACCTTCGAGATCGGCGACACGGCCCGACTGACCCCGTTTGGCGGACTGGACTATGAGTATCTGCGCCGCAGCGGGTTCTCGGAATCCGGCGCCGGGGCCGCCAATCTGGATGTGGATCGCGAAAGCGAATACTCCCTGCGCAGTCAGGCCGGCGTGCGCTTCGATCAGGCGTTCGAAACCACCGGCGGCCGGGTCGCCCCCTACGCCGAAGCTGCCTGGGTGCACGAGCACGGCGACCGCTCCAGCCGCATGGACACCGCCTTCGCGGCCGATACGTCCACGCGCTTCACCATCGAGGGTCCCCGCCTCAGCCGGGATCGCGTGCGAGTCGCCGCCGGTCTGGACGCCCGCCTCAACGAGGATTCCTTCCTCAATGTCGGCTACCAGGGCGAAATCGCCTCCTCCGACGACCTCCACGCCATCGGCCTGACCTTCCGGCGCAACTGGTAAGGCTCCTCGCAGGCCGCGCCCCCTCCATCCGGAGGGGGTGTCCCGGATCACGTTCCGGCACACTGTTTCCAGTGCGCGAGTTCCCCCTTCTTCCATGGGGCAGGATTTCGCGCGACACTGCCTTCGAACTTGTGGTTACCATCCGTCCGGAGGTTTTCATGTCCGTCGTCCGAATTTCATCCGCCCGGCGCGCATGCGCCCGGCATTCTTGCAGCCCTGGTGGCCATGCTGCTCGGAAAGATGGGGATGGATGTACTTTGACGCGCACACCCGCAGCTACTCGCGCTCGGCGGTTCTGGGCTACTACGCCGGCCGCGAGGTTGGGGTGTTCGGGCCCGGCTCGCACTATGGCCGCCAGGACGACCTGCTGACCGACTTCCGCGCCCTGGACGGGGCCAACCGGCTCTACGTCCCCACCCGCGGCGTGCTGGACCCGGCGCAGGGGGAGCCCTTCTTCGACGAGGTCCGGGCCAAAAAGGTAACGATCCCCGGCGTCGAATGGTCGATTGGCGAGGGCCATAGCTTGGACTGCGCCGCCTACCACGAACAGGTCCTGAACCCGGCGCTGGACCGCTACTACGACTTCCCAGACTGACTCCCCGACAAGGCCGCTGCGACTTGGTCGGCCGCCACGCCAATCCCGCCATTCATTAGCCTCTCTCTTTTTCACCTCCGTTACGTTTCCCCCTCCGAACAGACGGGGCCAAAGCGCCCCCCCGCGTTCAGAATTGCGATACGTGCCACACAAGGTGGCGAAGTCCGCTTTGTCCAAGTCAGAATCCGGGGGGATTTAGCATGCCAACATTTCCGCAGACGTCCATCAGCCATGCCGTACGCCGTGCACTGCCGCAAGGTCCACTGCATCGTCGCGTGATCTCCGCTTGCCTGCTAATGCCCTCCGCCCTGGCCATCAGCATCGGCGGCGCCACCGCTGACACGCCAGTCGAGACGCGTTGGACCGCCGGCGATCAAGATGACAACTGGGTTGAAGATGGAAACTGGGACGAAGGGGCCCCTGTTCCTGGCTCGGATTTGTGGGCCACCATCAACGACAGTGACGCCGTCGTCGTGCTCAACAACGAGACAGGCGAGACGGGCCGGCTGAGGCTGATCAACGGGCAGCTGGAGGTCCAGGACGACGGCGAACTGAATCTGGAACTCCTTCAAATGTATTTTGGCCGCATGGAGATCAACTCTGACCAGGAAGCGGCCGAGGTTAATTCGACCCGTAGATCATCAATCGGGACCTTTCCTTCAAATGATGCAACCGTCGTAATTTCAGGAGACGACGCCAAGTGGATTCAAGAAGAAGAGGAGCTGACGGTCGGCTGGGCAGGAGAAGGCACGCTTCGCATCGAAGATGGAGGTCGCTTCGAGCAGCTCAACTCCTCCCCCGTCGTCGCAGGCTTCCGGGAAAATGCAACAGGGACCATCATTGTTGACGGGGATGGATCGACATTTGAGGCGGAAGGGTTGCTGGTCGGAGACGCCGGAACAGGCACGCTCCGGATTGAGAATGGGGGCGAGGTCACCGTGCAGGAGGGTCCCCTGAGTGGTAGCCACGAAGTCGCTCTCGGTGTAGAGGAAACCGGTGACGGCACGCTCATCGTTACCGGCGATGACTCTACCTTGGATACGAATGTATTACGGGTAGGCCAAGCGGGACACGGCCACATGGATATCCTGGACGGAGCGACGGTTGCTTCTACCACGAACTCCCATATCGCATCCGCCTCCGGCAGCACAGGCATCGTGAGCGTCGGCGATAATGCGTCTTGGAATACGGGGAACAATTTCCGGGTTGGAAACCACGGCGCTGGTGAGTTGTTGATTGAGGGAGACAACGCTTTAGTATCGAGCCGCAGTAATCCGATTCTTGGTTACTGGTCAGGATCTGAAGGCACCGTCCGCGTCACCGGCTCGGGAGCCCGGTGGGAAATCAGCGAGTCGACGACTGGCAATCTTGACGGAAGACTTACGGTTGGGATTCTTGGCCGTGGGCATCTTGAAATCGATGACGGAGCGGAAGTCGACGTCCTGGGCCGCGGCCGAATCGGGGGGGCTGCTGAAGATGACCCGCTGAGCGAAGCCGTCGTTAACGGCGAGCTGACGGCGGACGTCATTGATGTTCACGCACGCGGGCGCCTGTCCGGGACTGGTACCGTCACCGGTACAACAACTATCGAAGGGCTGCTTGCACCCGGCAATTCTATCGGTTCTCTCGCTGTGGACGGCGACCTGACGCTGGACGACGGATCGACCTTTGTGGTCGAGGTGGACGACGGGGGTAATGTCGCGGGCGTAAACAATGACTCGGTCACAGTCTCGGGCCAGTTGGACATCGACGGCGGCGCATCGGTGCACGTCACCCCCGAGGACCCAACGGCGGATGGCAGCTCCTGGGCACCTGAAACCACCTACACCATCCTCACGGCAAACCAGGTGAACGGCGAGTTTGGCTCCATCAGCGATGACTTTGCCTTCCTGTTCCCGCAGTTGTCGTACGACGATGAGAACGTGTTCCTGACACTGATTCAGGGCAGTGATGTCGCCAGCGTCGCCAGGACACCGAACCAATTCGCGGTGGCAGGGGCGATCGACACCGCAACCCAGAGCGGCGGTCTCGAGGACATCGTCGCCAACGTGATTGTCATGGACGAAGACTCTGCACGTGCGAGCCTGGATGACCTCTCCGGGGTCGACCACACCCATGCACAACAGATCGCCCTGCGCGGCGGCCAGCGCTTCCGAGCCGGGCTTATTGGCCGCCTCACCGGCCACGCTGGCGCCTCCACCCTTGGCGAAACCGCCAGCCTCGAACAGCTCGCCGGCGTCCAGCTCGCCTCGGCCGGGCAGTCGCGCGGCCTGCTTGGCGAGGATGCGGAAACCGCCCGCGGCTGGTGGGTCAGCGCCGAAGGCGGCCGCGGCGACATCGATGACTCCTCCAATGCTACCGGTGCCGACTACCGCTTCACCGGTCTCTCCGTCGGCTTCGACGCCCCGATATCCAACTCGCTGCACCTCGGCGCTGCCATGGGCTATGTCCGCAACCGCGCGGATACCGCCGGCGGCGATGTCGATGTCGACTCCATCCACCTCGCCGGCTATGGAGGCTGGCAGCGGGATGCCCTCTACGTCCGCGGCAGTGTCGGCGTGGGTTATCACAGTGCCGACACCGAGCGCTTCGTTGCGACCGTCGGTCAAACCGCCGAGGCTGACTACTCCGCAACCGGCATCGGCTCGCGTATCGAGGCCGGCTACGCCTTCGAAGTGGGTGAAGCCGCAACCCTCACCCCGTTCGGTGGGCTCGACTACGAGTACCTGCGTCGTAACAGCTTCTCCGAATCCGGCGCCGGGGCCGCCAACCTCGAGGTCGACCGTGAGAACGAATACTCCCTGCGCAGCCAGGCTGGTGTTCGTTTCGATAAGGCGTTCGAAACCACCAATGGCTACATGGCCCCCTATGTCGAAGCCGCCTGGGTCCACGAACACGGCGATCGCAGCAGCCGCATGAACACTGCCTTCGCCGGCGACACCGCCACTGGCTTCACCATCGACGGCCCCAGTCTGAGCCGAAACCGCGCCCGCATCGCAGTCGGACTCGATGCCCGCCTCAACGGGGATTCCTTCCTCAACGTCGGCTACCAGGGCGAAATCGCCGGGTCGGATGACCTCCACGCGGTCGGAGTATCTTTCCGACGTACCTGGTAAAGGGCCCCACGGGCTCGGTCCCCTGACGGGGGCCGAGTCTTATCCGCTTGTTATAAACGTCGAGGCATGGTCCGAACTTTCATAGCAGGGGCCTTTCGCGAGAGACTCCTCCGAACGGGTGAGTCCCACCTTCCGGAGGCTTTTTAATGTCTGTCATTCGAATTCATCAACCATGTCGACGCGCGCTCTGCGTTCCAACACTGCTGGCCATCCTGATCACCCTTCCAGCAGGCGCGTTCGCCGGAAATTCCGGCGTGACGAATGGAGGGTTCGATCCGATGGCCAAACCCGAAGGCGAGGTCATCCTTCGAGTCGAAGGAGCGATCCAGCATGCCAACGACGGGGACGGCGCCTTACTCGACCGCGCGATGCTGAACCTTCTGCCGCAAAGAGACCTCAAGACCACCACGGTGGTCACTGACGGGGTCAACCATTTCGAGGGCTTCCTGATGCGGGATCTGCTGGAAGCACTGGGCGCAAACGGGAAAGAAGTCGTGGCCGTGGCCCTCAACGACTACATCGTCAATATCCCAATGGAGGACTTCCACGACTATGACGTCATCATCGCCCATACTCAGGATGGCGACACGCTAACCCGGCGCGACAAGGGCCCATTGTGGATCGTCTACCCGCGCGACAATCACGCCGCGCTGGACGACATCCGCTACGACTATCGCTGGGTGTGGCAGTTGCAACATCTAAAGGTGCGATGACAGCCCAGCCAGCCAGCGAGCAACGAGCGGCACTCGGGCATGCGCCCGGCCGCGGCTCCATCAGCAGCCTGCGCCGTGTCTCCACGTATGTCCTCCCACTACTGGCAGTGGTCACCTTTGCGACCTTCCTCAGCATATCGCTGGTGCAATTGCACGATTTGGAGCAGGACATGCGCCGCAACGTGGACGAGAACATGCTTTGGGTCATCACCCAGGCACAGGTCGCCAGCCACCGCCTGGATGAAGAGGTCCACCGGCTGACTCTCGGCGACATCGATGCCCGTCCCGGGCTGCGTTATGACGTGCTCACCAGCCGCCTGGCCCTGCTGGATGCCGGGCCGCAGCGGCGGTACCTGCGGCGCATCAATCAACAAGAACGATTGGACCGCAGTCTCGAACACTTGGCCCAACTGGAACCCCTCGTCGACGATGTCGCCAAGGACAACACCGAGGCCACGAATGCCGTCTACGCCGAACTCAAGCCGCTGATGTCGGCCCTCAATCGCATTGCGAATACCGTGATGATGGAGGAGTGGGAGACCACGGGGGATCGGCTGGACGAATATCGCGCCAGCCTGATCCTAGCCATCATCATGATGGTCGGAATCCTCGTTAGCGGGATCATCCTGACGACCCTGCTGATGATCGCCCTCCGTCAGCGCCGGCACGCCCAGGCAACCCTCGCCGCGCACCGTGACCGACTGGAGATCGAGGTGCACAGGCGCACCCGCGACCTGGAGGCCGAACGCCGGCACGTAGTGGATGCGATCGATACCGCCCCGGACGGATTCGCCGCTTTCGACGCCGATGGCCGCCTCACTCTGCTGAATCCGCAGTTTTCCGGCCTGCTGCCACTGCCCGAGGACGCCCTCGAAGAGGGACAGTCGCTCGCATCCCTGCTGGACCAGATCCGTGCCGTCACCCGGCCGGATACCGAACACGCCGACCCGGAGGCCATCAGCGCCGACGACGGCGCCCAGTACGACCTGGAAGTTCCCGGACGCGGCTGGGTCCAGATGACCCTGCGCCGCACCGACGACGGCGGCCAAGTCCTGCGCCTCGCGGACATCACCAGCTACAAGGATGCCGCACACAATCTCGAACGCTCACTGAAACGCGAACGCGGCGTCAGTGAGTTCTACCGCAGTTTCGCCTCCATGGTCTCGCACCAGTTCCGCACTCCGCTGGCCATCATCGATTCGGGCCTGCAACGCCTGCTGCGCCGTGGCGATGACCTGGACTACACCGCTCGCCAGGGACGTTATCGCCAGCTGCGTGACACCGTGGCGCACATGACCCGGCTGATCGAGAACGCCCTGACCTCCGCCCGCCTCGAAGGCGGACACGTGGCGGCCGAAGCCGGCACCTGCGACCTGCGACCGCTTGTTGAACAAGCGGTGGAGACCCAGCGCCAGATCACTCCGGACAACCCCGTGCACTTGAGCATTGAACCCGAAGGTCCGATATGGACCCGCTGCGACCGTGCGCTGGTCGAACAGATCCTCGCCAACCTGCTCTCGAACGCCGGCAAATACTCTCCCGAGACCGCACCCATCGAGATCGAGCTGCGCGCCGCCCCGGACAAGGTCGTCTGCCACGTCATCGATCACGGCATAGGCATCCCCCCGGAAGACCAGATCCAGCTGTTCGATCGGTTCTTTCGGGCCCGCAATGCCGCGCGCCACACCGGCATTGGCCTGGGCCTCGGGATCGCGCGCCAACTGGCACGCATCCAGGGTGGCGACCTGACCATGCAGTCGGAAGAAGGCGAAGGGTCTACATTTTCGCTGGAACTCCCGCGAGGACAGGATAAGGATGAGCAACTCCACATCGAATAAAACATCCATCCCGGCTGCGCGCGTCCTCTGTGCCGAGGACGAACCCCTACTGCGGCGGGACATCTGCGAGGAATTGAGCGAAGCCGGCTTTGTCGCTATCGAGGCGGCTCATGGCGTCGAAGCTTTGGAACAGATCGACGCTGTGCGCCCCGATCTGATCCTCTGCGACATCAACATGCCCGGAAGAAATGGCTACGAGCTGCTGGCCGAGGTTCGCGCCCGCGGCCCGGATCTGGCCGAGACGCCGTTCGTATTCCTCACTGCGCTATCCGACCCACGTGAGGTGGTGGACGGCAAGCGTGCGGGTGCCGACGACTATCTGGTTAAGCCCGTCGATTTTGACCTCCTGCTGGCGACGGTTGAGGCGCGCCTGCGCCAGGTCCGCCGAATGCGCGAAAAGACCGAGGACGAATTCGCCCAATTGCGGCGCACCCTCAACGAACTCGGGCAAAGGCAAAGTCGCACGAGCCTCGATATCGCCGCGCGCGCCCTGGACCCGGTGGCACCCGGCGTCATTCTGGTCGACGGCGAGAATCGCATGCTGCTCGCCAACCGCGCCGCGCAACGCATGGCCAGCCAAACAATGACGCTTACTGAAGGACGAACTCCAGAGCCGGCGCATGCCGAAGATGCTCGCCGCCTGCGCCAAGCCCTGCGGCAGGTCCTTGACGCCGGCGAGACCTCGAGCGACGCCATCGAATGCATGCGCCTGACACGTGATGGCCACCAACGTGACCTGCTGGCCATGATCTACCCTCTTCCCCACAACCACGGCGATGGCAACGACACCCACGGTGACAAGGATCCTTCCGCTGTCATCCTGTTGTCCGATCCCGAACAACGCGCCCGGCTACCGGGAGACGCCCTCGCACGGCTTTTCGACCTTACCCCCACCGAAGCGCGCATCGCGCTGGCGTTGGCCGACGGCCTGCGCCCTGCGGACATCGCGCGCGAGATGGACATTTCAAGCACCACCGTCACCTTCCACCTGCGCAACCTGTTCCAGAAGACCGACACCCATCGCCAAGCCGAATTGGTCGCCTTGGTGCTGGCCGGATCGCTGACCCTCGCCTTCGAGCGCGAGGAAGACGAGGTGCGCGTACGCTAGGTCACCATCCGCGGCGTCGAGTGGAGCCTCGCCGAGGGCCGCGGCTTTGTCGACCGCTATACGACCGGGCCATGAGAGGCTACGCAGGCACCACCGGAACCGAGACCGGTTCAAAGCAGTCCCTTGCCTGGCGCGCTAGAGTAGGACCACGTTTCAACATCGGAGACCACCCTGATCATGCCTATGGCCATCCAGTCTTTTCGACACGTCCGCCGCAGCCCTTTCGTTGCCATTGTTGCGCTGTTGCTCACGGGCCTCGCCGCCCCGGGGGCGGCGCAGGACATGGGACAACCCGGCCAACCGCAGCAGCCCGTGCAGCAGGAGCCGGAAACCACCGTCTACCAGGACTGGGAGGTCGCCTGCATCGACACCCCGAACGGCGAGCGCTGCCAGATGCAGCAGACCCTGCAGATTCAGGACGAACAGGCGCAGGGACTGTTTCTGCAGGCCACCATCCGCCGTGAAGGTGACCAGCATGTGATCGAGGTGCTGGTGCCGCTGGGCGTGGATCTGCGACCCGGTATCCGCATGCAGGTCGATGACGCGGGCGAGGAAATGGACGCCGGCTACGTGACCTGCGTGCAGCAGGGCTGTGTCGCCGGACGCGAACTGAACAGCCAGCAGATGAGCGCGCTCCGAGGCGGGCAGGCCCTGACCGTGGCCTTCCGCGCCCTGCACCAGGAGCAACCGTTCGTCTTTGACGTGTCCTTGATGGGGTTCACCGACGCCAGCAACGAGCTGAGATAAGAGCGCCAGGATCACCTCGGCACCTCCGCCAGTCAGCGACTCGATGACGCCCGCGTCTCGCTCCTCGCAACCGAACCCCGGCTTCCCCGGCCGCGCGCGGTCACGTGGCAGGCGGGCGATCGGGACTGCGGCCGCGGCCGCGCTGCTGTGGTGGGTACTCGCGGGCCACGAGGCCCTGCTGGAACCACTGGCCCTGCTGGCGATCGTTCTGGCCGGTAGCGCCAGCCTGCTGCTGCCGACCGGCCGGCCGCTCCCGTTACGCCTGCGCGCCCTGCCCGGCCTGCTGGGCTTTTTTCTTCGCAACTCGTTTCTGGGCGGCCTGGATGTCGCGCGCCGCGCCCTGGATCCGCGCCTGCCAATCCAACCGGCGTTCGTGACCTACCGAACCGAACTGGCCCATGGGCCGCCGCTGACCCTGTTCATGGCGGTCATTAGCCTGTTGCCCGGCACGCTCAGCATTCGGCTGGAGGGCCGGTTGTTGACCCTGCATGTGCTGGATCGCGACGCCGACACCCGGGCGGCGCTGATCGCTCTGGAACGACGCATCCGGGCCGCCTTCCGCGACCCGCGTGACGACCGCGACAAACGCAACGGGAAAACCTCGTGAGCGTCTTCTACCTGGCCACGGCGCTGTTCCTGCTGGGCACCATCCTGCTGGGTCTCGTTCGGGTACTGCGCGGGCCGGGTTCCGGGGACCGGATGCTGGCCGCGCAACTATTCGGCACCACCGGGGTGACGATCCTGCTGCTGCTGTCGCTGGCACTGGAGGAATCCGCCCTGGTGGATGTGGCGCTGGTCTTTGCGCTGCTGGCGGTGGTCGCGGCCGTGGCCTTCGTCCGCCAGCACGGCCTGCCGGAACCACCGGATACCCCGATCCACCGCCAGCACGCGGAATCCGCCGAGCCGGAGGAGCCGAACGATGATCGCTAATACCCTGACCGTGGTCCTAATCCTGGCGGGGCTCGTGTTCTTCGCCGCCGGCACCGCCGGGCTGCTGCGCTTCCCCGACGTCTACTCGCGCCTGCATGCGTTGACCAAGGCCGACAACGTCGGGCTCGGGCTGGTGGTACTCGGACTGATGTTCCAGGCCAGCGGTCCGGCGGACATCCTCAAGCTGCTGCTGATCTGGCTTCTGGTCCTGGCCGCGGGGACCACCGCCGCGCACATGGTGGCGCAACGAACCTGGACCCACGGGGAGTTCGAGTCGGATCGATGAACGGGCTGCTGGTCCTCTTCGATCTGGTCCTGCTGGCCGGCATCGTCGGGGTGGCCTGGCGCTGCCTGGCGAGTACCGACCTGTTCCGGGCCGTGGTGCTGTTCATTACATTCGGATTGCTGCTGGCGCTGGCCTGGGTGCGGCTGGAGGCCCCGGACATCGCGCTCGCCGAGGCCGCGATCGGCGCGGGCATCACCGGTGCCCTGCTTCTGGTCACGCTGGAACGCCTGCGCAGCATCATGGCGGAACGTCGCAGTGGCCGCCCGCATACGCCCCCGCCCGACCCCACCGGGCCGCATGCCCTGCTGCGGGCGCTGCACGACCCGCCGCCCGAACGCCGGACCTTTATCCCCGCGCTGAGCTTTGCCCTGGTGGTCGGTGGACTGCTGGTCACGGCGCTGTGGCACCAGCCGCATTCCACCGGGCTGGAACCGGTAGTGGATGCCCACATGGACATCTCCGGCGTCGATCACCCGATCACCGCGGTGCTGCTGAACTTCCGCGCCTACGACACCTTCCTCGAGCTGGCGATTGTCCTGATCGCACTGCTGGGCGCGTGGTCGCTGGGGCGACATGACCTGATCCCGGCGCGTCCGGCCCCGGGCCCGATCCTGCCCGGCACCCTGCGCCTGCTGGTCCCGGTCGCGATCGTCACCGGGGTGTACGTGCTGTGGGCCGGGAGCCACGCCCCCGGCGGGGCCTTCCAGGCCGGGGCCATCCTCGGCGCAGCCGGGATCCTGCTGGTACTGGCGCGGCCCCGCCAGCTGCCGATGGCACCAGGTGCGCCGCTGCGCCTGGGCATAACCGCCGGCGTCGCCCTGTTCCTGCTCGTGGGGCTGTACGGCCTCGTGGCCGGACACGGCTTTCTCGGCTATGCGGACGCCTGGGCCTACCCGCTGATCCTCCTGATCGAGGTCGCGGCGACGCTGTCCATCGCACTGGCCCTGGTGGCCCTGTTCGTGGCCGGGCGCCCGGCCGGGGACGACGCATGAACGGCCTGGCCGAAACGCTGGCCCACACGCTGGCACCGGGCCTGTTGTACCCCACCGCTGGGGCCATCCTGTTTGCCCTGGGGCTGTACGGGCTGATCCGCCGGCACCATCTGGTCCTGCGCATCCTGGCCCTGAACATCATGGGCTCGGGCGTGTTCATGGTGCTGCTGGGTGTGGCCGCCCGCGGCGAGGGCCCGCCGGACCCGGTGGCACAGGCCCTGACCCTGACCGGCATCGTGGTCGCGGTCAGCGCGACCGCCTTCGCCCTGGCTTTGGTGGTGCACCTGACGCGGCTGACGGGCCATGCAGTGATGCTCCCCGGGCCACCGGACGACGACGCCCCGGTGGAAGACATCTCGCGCGGCGAACATCACGCCGACGGCGGCCCCGCCGCCTCGGACGAGGATCGGCCCTCGTGACCCCGGCAAATGCCGAGTGGCTCCCGGCGGCGATCGCCGGGCTGGTCGCGCTGTCGCTGGTAGTGGCCGTATTGGCGACGGCCTGGCCGCGCCAGGCCCATCGCGTCGGCCTGCTGGGGGCGCTCGCCATCACAGCCTGGGTGCTCGGTCTGAGTGCGCTGTTCCTGAACGCCGGGCCGGATCCGGACGCCGCGGCCACACGGGTGGCACTGGGGGGCTGGGAGGCCCCGCTGGGCCTGATGCTGCATCTGGACGGACTGTCCATGACCCTGCTGGTGCTGACGGCCGTCGTGGGGCTTGCGACCAGCCTCTACAGCCTGGGCTATGTGCATGATCGGATCGAGCGGCGCCAATTCTGGCCCTTGTGGCTCTGGCTGTGGGCCGGCCTGAACATGCTGTTTCTCTCCGGCGATGCCTTCAACCTGTACATCACGCTGGAGGTGGTCTCGCTGTCCGCGGTGGCGCTGGTCGCCTTCACCGGAACGGCCGCCGCGGTCTCCGGCGCAGTGCGCTATCTGCTGGTCAACATCCTCGGCTCGCTCAGCTTCCTGATGGGGGTGGTGCTGCTGTTCGGGGAGCACGGGGTCCTCGATCTGGTGCTGCTGGAGGCCCGCACCGAAGCGGGCCCCACAGAACGCATGGCTGCCGTACTGATGACCGCCGGGCTCATGCTCAAGGCCGCGCTGTTCCCGCTGCATGTCTGGCTGGCGCCGGCCCACGGGTCGGCCCCGGCGCCGGTCAGCGCGGTGCTCTCAGGGCTGGTGGTCACCGGGTCGTTCTATCTGATCCTGCGTCTGTGGATGGGCGTGTTCGCCCCGCTGGCCACCCCGGCCTTCGGCATCCTCGTCGGGCTACTGGGCGTGGCGGCGCTGGTCTGGGGCTCGCTGCAGGCCCTGCGCGCCGGGCGCCTCAAATCGATTGTGGCCTATTCCACCGTCGCCCAGTTCGGTTATCTGCTGATCGCCTTCCCGCTGATGCTGGTGGACCCGGGCGCCTGGCGGGTGGTGGTGTTCTTCGCGGTCGTCCACGCGCTGGCCAAGGCCTCGGTCTTCCTCGCGGCGGGCACGCTGCAGCACGCCGCCGGGCATGATCGGCTGGCCGACCTGGGCGATGTACTGCGGGCGCGGCCGCGCACGGTCTTCGCCCTGGGGCTGGCCGGCGTCAGCCTGATGGGGCTGCCGTTCACCGGCGGATTCATCGCCAAGTACCTGCTCCTGGAGGCCGGCCTGGGCACGGTCCTGGCCGGTAGCGTCATCGGCGTGCTGTGGGTGCTGGCGATCGCCGGCGGCGGCCTGCTCGCGGCGGCCTACATATTCCGGATGGTGGCCCCGGCCTTTCACCGCGGACACGAAGATGCCGGCGAGGCGGTCTCGCCGTGGATGGACTGGGTACCGCTGGGCCTGGCGACTGTCGCGGCGCTCGCCGGGCTGGCCGGGACGCTGACCCTCAACACGCTCGCGCTGACGCCGGGGGCCCCCTGATGGACGGCGGCTGGCTGCTGCTCGCGATCCTGTTCAGCTCCCTCGGGCCGGGGATCGCGATCTTTTTTCTGCCCGAGCATCGCCAGGGCCTGCGTACCGCGCTGAACCTGGGTGGCGCCGGCACCAAGCTGGCACTGGTCGGAGTCCTGCTGGCCGGGGTGCTGCGCGGCGACGAATACCGCTTCAGCCTGCCGCTGATGCCGGGCATCGACCTGGTCCTGGCCGCCGATGCGTTGTCGCTGCTGTTCGCGAGTCTTTCGGCCGTGCTGTGGTTCGTGACCACCGTCTACGCGATCGGCTACCTGGAGGGTTCGCCCCGGCGCAGCCGCTTCTTCGGGTTCTTCTCCTTGTGCGTCAGTGCGACGGTCGGCATTGCCCTGTCCGGCAACCTGATCACCTTCCTGATCTTCTACGAGATCCTGACGCTGGCGACCTGGCCGCTGGTGGTCCATCGCGGTACGCCGGCGGCGCTGCGGGCCGGACGGCTCTATCTCGCCTACACGCTGACCAGCGGACTGGTGCTGTTCACGGCGATTGTCTGGCTCACGCTCCTGGCCGGAGCCGAGGGCTTCACCCCGGGCGGGTACCTGGACGGTCTCGCGGAGACGCACGCGACCACCCTCCAGATCCTGTTCGTGCTGCTGATGATCGGCTTCGGGGTAAAGGCGGCGCTGGTGCCGCTGCATTCGTGGCTGCCCATCGCGATGGTCGCGCCGGCGCCGGTGAGCGCGCTGCTGCACGCCGTGGCCGTGGTCAAGGCCGGCGCCTTCGGCATCATCCGCGTCGTCAACGACGTCTATGGAACCGAGCTGGCCATCGAACTGGGCCTGACCGCCGGGCTTTTGGTGGTGGCGGCGATCACCATTGTCTACGGTTCCATCCAGGCCCTGCGCACGGACGACCTGAAACAGCGCCTGGCCTTCTCCACCATCAGCCAGGTTTCCTACATCATCCTCGGCGTGGCGCTGGCCGGGCCGCTGGGGATCATCGGCGGACTGGTGCACCTGGTGCACCAGGGCATCACCAAAATCACCCTGTTCTTCTGCGCCGGCAACTTCGCCGAGACCCTCGGCATCCACCGCATCAGCGAGCTCGACGGGGTCGGCCGGCGCATGCCGCTGACCATGCTCGCCTTCACCCTCGGGGCGCTGGGCATGATCGGCCTGCCACCGCTGGCAGGATTCGTGACCAAGTGGCACCTGGGGCTGGGGGCGCTGGAGGCCGGCATGCCCTGGGTGCTGGGCGTGCTGGTCCTCAGCAGCCTGCTGAACGCCGCCTATTTCCTGCCGCCGGTAATCCGTGGCTGGCTCGGTGAGCGCCGCGAGCCGTGGCATGAACCGCTGCACGCACATGCCGGGCCGACCCGCTTCGAGACCCACTGGATGCTGCTGTTTCCGGTGGTCTTCACCGCTGCCCTGGGCCTCCTGGTGGGACTCTTCGCCGGGCTGGGGCTGAGCCCGCTGGGCTGGGTCAGCCTGATCGTGCGGCGCGACTATTCGCTGCCGGAGTTCGGGCTGTGAGCAGCATCCTCCTGCTCGCCGTCCCACTGCTGCCGTTACTGCTGGCGGTATTTATCGGCCTGCGCCCGGGGCAGGCGCGGCTGAACCGCCTGGTCCCCTGGGCCGCGCTCCCCGGGCTGCTGCTCGCCGCCCTGGCCCCGACCGGGCTGGAGGCGACCTTCGATAGCCTGCTGATGGGGACCCACCTGGCCGTCGACCCAACCGGGCGGGCGTTTCTGGCCCTGACTGCAGGCCTTTGGCTGGCAGCCGGACTATTCGCCCTCGGCGAGCGGCGTGACGACGCCCGGCGCGAGCGCTTTTACGTGTTCTGGCTGCTGGCCCTGGCCGGGAATCTGGGCCTGGTCCTCGCGCAGGACGCGGCATCGTTCTACCTGTTTTTCTCCCTGATGAGCCTCTCCGCCTACGGGCTGGTGGTCCACTCCGGAAAGCCGGAGGCGTGGCGCGCCGGGCGGGTGTACCTGATCCTCGCGGTACTGGGCGAGGTCCTGCTGCTCGCGGGCCTGCTCCTGGCCGTCCACGCCGCAGGGCAATCCAGCCTGGCGGCGGTGGCAGCCGCCCGCCCCGAGGGCTGGGCGCTCGCACTGCTGGTCGTAGGCCTGGGGATCAAGGCCGGCATGCTGCCGCTGCACTTCTGGCTGCCTCTGGCCCACCCGGCGGCCCCCGTACCGGCCAGCGCCGTGTTGTCCGGGGCGATGATCAAGGCCGGGCTGCTGGGCTGGATGCGGTTGCTGCCGCTAGACGCCACCGGGCATGCGGTGCTGGGCGAGACCCTGGTCCTGCTGGGCCTGGCAGCGGCCTTCCTCGGGGTCCTGGTGGGCGTCCTGCAGGTACGACCGAAGACCATCCTCGCCTACTCCAGCATCTCGCAGATGGGGCTGATGACGGTCGGCATTGGCCTGGCCCTGTTGCTGCCGGAGGCGCGCGGTTGGCTACTGGGCGCTGTCACGCTGTACGCCGTTCACCACGGCCTGGCGAAGGGCGCGCTGTTCCTGACGGCCGGGATGCAGAACCAGTGGCCGAGTACGCCCCTGGCCCGGGCCGCGTTTGCCCTGTTCACCCTGTTGCCGGCCCTGGCCCTGGCCGGGCTGCCGTTCACCAGCGGCGCGCTGGCCAAGAACACGCTAAAGGGCCCGCTGGCCCCCGACGCCCTGCCCGGCTGGCTGGCCCATACGGAGTTGCTGCTGACCCTCGCCGCGGCAGGCACCACCGTGCTGCTGCTGCGTTTCCTGTGGTGCTGGCAGGCCGGGCTGCAGGCACCCGCCAACGGACTTGACCGGCACCGGTGGTGGGCCTGGGGCGCACTTGCACTGACGGGGTTGTTGCTCCCGTTCGGGGTCCTGGCCGTCGGGCCCGGCGGCCTGCCCGTCGAGCCTCGGGACCTCTATGGCCTGGCCCTGCTGTGGCCGATCGCCCTCGGGCTCGTCCTCGCCGGCATCGCCTACCGGCTGATCCGTGACGGCGAGACCCCGCGCGTGCCGGAGGGCGATCTGGCCGCCCTGGCCGAGGCCGCCTGGAGCGGCGCCCGGCGTACACACCGAAACCTGGCCCTGCCACCACCCCGGCCGCGCCGGATGCCGGCACGCCTCCGGCTACTGCGCCTGAAACTGCGCCAGCGCCTGGAAGACGCCGAACGCGTCCTGACCCGATGGGAGACCATCGGGTTGCTGTTCTCCGCCGCGATGCTCGGGCTCTACCTGACGCTGCTGGTCGGATAGCCCCTAACACGGGCACGAAAAAGGCCGGCCCGGGGAATTCCCGGGCCGGCCTTGCACTAGCGCCGACTTGTTCTTGAGGGCTTACCGATCAGTTCTGATCGATGAAGTCCGCGGTGAAATCGGCCACGTCATCCGCGAAGAAGTCGCGGAAGAAGTGATCGGCACCGTCCACGGTCATCAGGGTGATGTCGCCGCTGTCCTTCACCACCTCGACCTTCTGCGGAAGATCCGGGACCACGTCGTCCTCGGAGCCCACGATCACCAGCGTCGGGATCTGCATCCCGCGGATCACCGAGGGGGTGTCGTTCTGGCGAGTCGGTTCGTAGTAGCCAAGGAAGGCGCGCGGGGTCACGTCCAGCTCCTCGCAATAGAGGAAGCGCACGTCCTCCATCAGGGTCTCTTCCTGGTTCATGCGCTGCAGTTCGCGGGCACGATCCAGCATCACCTGCAGCGGCAGGCCACTTTGCTCCTCGAAATCCGCCGCAGCCTCATCCTCGTCAAAGGTGGAAGCCGCCACCAGCACCAGGGCGCGGATGCCGTCCGGGTCGTGCTCGGTGAGGTAACGGGCGATCTGGTTGCCGCCACGCGAGTGGCCGAACAGGGTGACGGGGCCATAGCCCTCGTCCTGCAGCCACTCGTGCCACAGGCTGACCTCCTGCAGATGATCATCGACCCCGTGGCGCACCGGGGCGTCGCACTCGAACATGCCCTCGCGCGCTTCGATGCCGTAGCTCAGGTTGATCGACAGCGAGTTCAGCCCGTGGTCGGCCAGCAGATCCTGCACCGCCGCCATCACCTCCATGCGCCCGTGCGCCAGGGTACCGTGCAGCATCAGGACCACGCCGTCGGAGGGGCTCGCGCCCATGCCTTCCTTCATGTGACCGATCAGCGTCCGGTCCTCGTGCTCCAGCGTGACCTTCTCCGCGGCCATCGCCGAGGTGGTAAACATTCCGGCGAACGCGACGGCGGTCAGTGCAATCCAGCGGGACATGGGCATTCCTCCTGTGACTGTTGGTCCGGAAATAGACTCGTTCGTGTTGGGAAAATTCCACCACGCGACCGAAGACCGGCCTGACAGCGCCGGCGCCTCGGCGCATGATAGGACCATCCGGACCGACTGCCTGGCCATCACCTCCCCGGGAGACGCATGAGCGATCGCGACCCGTCACGCGACTGGCACGCACTGAAGACCGACGCGGTGCTCCGGCACCTGGAGGCGAGTGATCGCGGGCTCGCATCCAGCGATGCGCAGGAACGGCTGCAGCAGGTAGGCCCCAACCGTCTGCCGGAGACCGCGCGTACTGGCCCGCTGAAGCGCTTCCTGCTGCAGTTCCACAACGTGTTGATCTATGTGCTGATCGCCGCGGCCGTCGGCACGGCGTTTCTCGGGCACTGGCTGGATACCGGCGTGATCCTCGGGGTGGTGCTGATCAACGCCATCATCGGCTACATCCAGGAAGGCAAGGCCGAGAAGGCCCTGGACGCCATCCGCCAGATGCTCTCGCCCCGC
This sequence comes from Thioalkalivibrio sp. AKL12, assembly GCF_000377925.1. Taxonomy (NCBI): domain Bacteria; kingdom Pseudomonadati; phylum Pseudomonadota; class Gammaproteobacteria; order Chromatiales; family Ectothiorhodospiraceae; genus Thioalkalivibrio; species Thioalkalivibrio sp. AKL12. The sequence goes on along the minus strand of NZ_KB898889.1, from coordinate 37,644 downwards.
GCCCAGGTGCTGCGCGACGTCCAGCGCCGCAGCATCCCGGCGGAAGAGCTGGTCCCCGGCGACATCGTCTATCTGCAGGCGGGGGATCGCGTCCCGGCGGACCTGCGCCTGACTGGCGCGCACAACATGCGCATCGACGAGGCTGCGCTGACCGGCGAATCGGTCGCCAGCGACAAGCAGACCGACCCGGTGCAGGCCGAGGCCGACCTGGGCGATCGGCGGTGCATGGCCTACTCCGGCACCCTGGTCGCCTTCGGCCAGGGGCGCGGCGTGGTGATCGGCACCGGGGCCGATACCGAGATCGGCCGCATCTCCACCATGATCGGCGAGGTGGAGACCCTGACGACGCCGCTGCTGCGCCAGATCGCGCAGTTCGGCCGCTGGCTGTCGGTGGCGATCGGCATACTGGCCGCGGCCACCTTCGCCTTTGGCTTCTGGGTGCGCGACTACGACCTGGTGGAGACCTTCCTCGCGGCGGTCAGCCTCGCAGTCGCGGCGATCCCCGAGGGCCTGCCGGCGATCATGACCATCACCCTGGCGATCGGGGTACAGCGCATGGCCGCGCGCCACGCGATTATCCGCCGCCTGCCCGCGGTGGAGACCCTCGGCTCGGTCACCACCATCTGCTCGGACAAGACCGGCACCCTGACCCGCAACGAGATGACGGTGAAGAGCATCGTCACCACCGCGGCGGAGTACGAGCTGACCGGGGTGGGCTACGAGCCGCACGGCGGGATTACCCGCGACGGCCAGGAGGCCGATCCGGAATCCGACCCGCTGCTCGCGGAGGTCCTGCGCGGCATCCTCCTGTGCAACGATGCCGAGGTCTACCCGAAGGACGACGCCTGGACCATGGAGGGTGACCCCACCGAGGGGGCCCTGATCACCGCGGCGATGAAGGGCGGGCTGGACCCGAAGCTCGTGAACAAGGAATTTGTGCGCGACGACGTGATCCCGTTCGAATCGTCCTACAAGTTCATGGCCACCCTGCACCACGATCATGAGGGTCACGCCTTCCTCTTCCTCAAGGGCGCGCCAGAACGCGTGCTGTCCCTGTGCAGCCACCAGCGCACTAAAGATGAGGATGAACCGCTGGACTCCGAACACTGGCAACAGTGGATGGATGATGTCGCCGCCCGTGGTCAGCGCCTGCTCGCTCTCGCTACCCGGCGCATGGAAGGGCACCGTCGAGAGCTCGAGTTTGGCGACATCGAGAACGGGGGGCTCACCCTGGTCGCTGTCTGCGGAATCATCGACCCGCCGCGTGAAGAGGCGATCGAAGCGGTGGCTCACTGTCAGGGAGCCGGGATCCGCGTGAAGATGATCACCGGCGATCACGGCGTCACCGCACGGGCGATCGCCGACGAACTGGGCATCAACACCAAAGGCGGTGTGGTGGTCGGCCACGAACTGGACAACACCTCGGACGATGACCTCAAGGCGATAGTCCAGCGCGTCGACGTATTCGCCCGTACCACACCGGAGCACAAACTACGCCTCGTGCGCGCGATTCAGAGCCACGGCGACGTGGTGGCCATGACCGGTGACGGCGTAAACGACTCCCCTGCACTCAAACGCGCCGATGTTGGTGTGGCCATGGGGCTGAAGGGCACCGAGGCCGCACGCGAGGCCTCCGCAATGGTACTGGCCGACGACAACTTCGTCTCCATCGCCAATGCGGTCGAAGAAGGCCGAACTGTCTACGACAACCTGAAAAAGGCGATCATGTTCCTGCTGCCCAGCAACGGGGGGCTGGCCTTCACGATCGTCGCTGCCATTTTGCTGGGTCTGACCCTGCCGCTAACTCCGGTGCAGGTGCTATGGGTCAACATGGTCAGCGCAGTTACCCTCGGCTTGGCGCTGGCCTTCGAACCTACCGAGCCGGGCGTCATGCAACGCCCTCCTCGCCCGCCCAATTCGCCTATCTTGTCCGGCTTCCTGCTCTGGCGCGTCAGTTTCGTGTCCACCCTGCTGGTCGCCGGCGCCTTTGGCCACTTCCTGTGGCTGGAGCAGCAGGGGGCGGAACACGAGTTCGCCCGCACGGTGGCCATCAACACCCTGGTGATGGGGCAGCTGTTCTTCATGCTTACCAGCCGTTCTCTTCTGGCGCCTGCTCTCAGCCATGCAAGCCTCGTCGCCAGCCGACCGGCCCTGGTCGCAATCGGGATCCTGATCGTACTGCAGAGCCTCTTTACCTACGCCCCGCCACTGCAGCTGCTGTTCGGCACCACCGCCATCGGCCTCGAGGAATGGGCCCGCATCCTCGCCTTCGGCCTGATCCTGTTCACTCTGGTCGAACTCGAAAAGACGCTGCTGCGCCGGCGTGGTTTCAACCCCCACCAGTAGCGCCGCTTGACGGTCAGTCTCGTGCCGCGGCGGCGTTCCAGCGCCGCCCCATGCGGCTACCCAGCCACACCCCGGCGATCCACAGCACCAGGGACACGGCCACATAAAGCCCGGCGCGGCCCGCAGCACCCGACTGCATCAGCCACAGGCTCTCGAGACTGAACACCGAGAAGGTCGTAAAGCCGCCGCAGACACCCGCCAGCATGAAGTGACGAAACACCGGGTAGGCCGGGCGGCAGCCGCCCGGCGCGCTGATCGCCGCATACAGCCCGATCAGCCACGATCCGGCCACGTTCACGGCCAGCGTGTCCCAGGGAAAGCCGGTACCGGCCAGGTGCAGCCCGATCCAGGAGACGCCGTAGCGCGCTATGCTGCCGAGCGCAGCCCCCAGCGCCACGAATAGCGAGAGACGCAGCGAATACCCGGTCACGCCGCGCCACCTGCCAGGCGGCCCAGCGCGTGCCCGATGGCCACCAGCGACAGCCCTCCGCCCAGGGTCAGCAGGACGTAGACGAGCGCCGGGCGCAGCCCGTCCTGCTCCGCGACCCCCAGCACCTGCAGGCTGAACGAAGAGACTGTGGTGAAGCTGCCGAGCACGCCCACCACCAGCAACAGCCAGAGCCAGGAGGCGAGCGCCGGCCCCGAGGTCCATCCCAGTGCCAGCCCGATCAGCAGCGCACCGGAGGCATTCACCGCCAGCGTCCCCCACGGGAAGCGGCCGCCCCCGGTGCGGTTGTCGATCCACTGCGACAGCCAGAAGCGCGCCAGCCCCCCAGCGCACCCCCGGCTCCCACCAGCAACAGGCCCTCCCACCACGCGATCATGGCGCCATTGTCAGCGGCACCGCCCAAGCTTTCGAGCATCGGGGTCAGGGAAACACTGACTCATGAACCCACCCGCGTACCCTTCGCGCGACCCCATTCCAGCGCAAACGCCTGGGGGCCAACCGTCGCGGTCGCCGCGGGTCCGGAACCGCCCACCGAAGCGACACCCCTTCGACAAAGGCGCGATGGCGACTGACCGCACATCCAGGCGGCCGCGCCGCAGATCTCAATCCTCGTCGAGAGTGGCAAAGCCTTCGGCCAGATGATCGATCAGGCCGCGCACGGCCGGTAGCTGACCGCGGCGCGACGGGAACACCGCATGCACGATCTCGCGCGGCGGGGCCCAGTCCTCCAGCACCGTAACCAGACGGCCCTCCGCCAGCTCCGTGGTCATCATCATGGTCGGCAACTGCACGATCCCGACCCCGTGGCAGGCGGCAATCCGCAGGGCCGTCATGCTGCGCGTGACCAGGCGCGGCTGGTGGGCAATCCAGGCCTCGCCACCGTCGGGCCCGACAAGGTGCCACTGATAGCGTGCCTGCGGCCGGCTCAGTGCGAGGCTGGGGAGGTCTGCGAGATCCGCGGGCACCTGTGGCGAGCCCTCACGCTGAAGCAGGTCGGGGCTCGCCACCAGCCGCTGGGCCCGGTCGGCCAGGACGCGCAGGACAAGCTCGCTGTCCTCCAGCGGCGGCGGCTCCACGCGGATGGCGATATCGAAGCCTTCCTCGATGACGTCCACGCGGCGGTTGGTCGCGTCCAGGTGCAGCTGCACCCGCGGGTAACGGCGCTGGTATTCCGCCAGCATGGTCGCCACCCGGGCATCCAGCAGTGCGACCGGACAGCTCAGCTTGACCGTGCCACAGGGCTCGTCGCGCAGGCCGTCGATGGCGTCCTGCGCGGCCTCCGCCTGCACCAGCATGGCCTTGCAGAAGCCATGGTAGATGCGCCCGATCTCGGTGACGCCGACCTGCCGGGTGGAGCGCTGCAACAGGCGCACCCCCAGGCGTTCTTCCAGCGCCGCGATCCGGCGACTGAGCTTGGACTTGGGCTCGCCCAGTGCCCGTGCAGCGGGGGCAAACCCGCCGTGCTCGACCACGCGGGCGAAATAGTAGAGATCGTTGAGGTCCTGCATCTTCATCGTTCCGATTATGGAACGGTGAGTGTAATTTTTGCGTACTACCAGCGCCACCGTCCCGCTGTCAGGATTCTCGTCAGGTCATAACTCACGACCTTTCGAGGAGAACGACATGAAGACCATCCTGGGTACATACAGCGCCCCACCCCGCCACTGGGTCGGCAACGGCTTTCCCGTGCGTTCGCTGTTTTCCTACCAGAGTCACGGCCGCCACGTGAGCCCGTTCCTGTTGCTCGACCATGCCGGGCCCATGGATTTCGAACCCGCGACCCGGCCGCGCGGCGTCGGAGAACATCCGCACCGGGGGTTCGAGACCGTCACCATCGTGCTGGATGGCGAGGTGGAACATGCCGACTCCACCGGGGCCGGCGGCGTTATCGGACCGGGCGATGTGCAGTGGATGACCGCCGGTGCCGGCATCCTGCACGAGGAGTTCCATTCCCGGCGCTTCACCCGCACCGGCGGGCGGCTGGAGATGGTGCAGCTCTGGGTCAACCTGCCGTCCCGATACAAGATGACCGCACCGGGCTATCAGCACCTGGGCGTCAGCGACATCCCGGAGATCGCACTGCCGGACGCCGCGGGGCGGCTGCGAGTCATTGCCGGCGAATATGCCGGGCAGCCAGGGCCGGCCCGCACCTTCAGCCCGATGCAGGTGTGGGACCTGCGCCTGGAGCGCGATGGCGAAGTCCGCCTGGACCTGCCGCACGGCTGGAACTCCATGCTGGTGGTACTGCACGGCACCGTTCAGGTGAACGGCAGCGAGATCGCGCGCGGCGGCCAGCTGGTGATGCTGAGTGCGGAACACGAGGGGGTAATCGTCGAATCCAATAACGACGCCACCGTCCTGGTCCTGTCCGGCGAACCCATCGACGAGCCCGTCGTCGGCCAGGGGCCCTTCGTCATGAACACCCCGGACGAGATCCGTCAGGCCATCCGCGACTATCGCGAGGGCCGCCTGCAGGACTCCGCCCCATCCACTTGACCCAACCCCGCGGCGCACCCGCGTCGCGGACTTTCATGCCTGCCCGGCAGGCCTTCACAAGGAGAACGATATGAATCACGACTACACCTACCGCCGCCTCGACAAGGACGATGCCGCGCTGCTGCTGGTCGATCACCAGTCCGGTCTGATCTCGCTGGTCCAGGACTTCGAACCCAGCGAATTCAAGAACAACGTGCTGGCCACGGCTGCCTGCGGCCGGTACTTCGGGTTGCCCACCATCCTGACCACCAGCTTCGAGGCCGGCCCCAATGGACCACTGGTGCCGGAACTGAAGGAGATGTTCCCCGACGCCCCCTACATCGCGCGTCCGGGCAATATCAACGCCTGGGACAACGAGGAATTCCTGGCTGCAGTGAAGGCCACCGGCAAGAAGCAGCTGATCATCGCCGGTGTCGTCACGGAGGTCTGCGTGGCCTTCCCGGCGCTGTCCGCCATCGAGGAGGGCTACGACGTGTTCGTCGTGACCGACGCCTCGGGCACCTTCAACAAGACCACCCGCGATTCCGCCTGGTCCCGCATGGAGGCCGCCGGCGTGCAGCTGATGGGCTGGTTTGCGATGGCCTGCGAACTGCACCGCGACTGGCGCAATGATGTCGAAGGCCTGGGATCGCTGCTCTCCGAGCACATCCCCAACTACCGCAACCTGATGACCAGCTACTTCGCGCGCAACGCGTGAGCCATGAGCTATCGGGGCGGGGGCCATCGCGGCGCCCGCCCTTTTCCGTTTTTATCGATGCGGCCCCGGCGACCTGACGCCAAGGAGGCCTTCACAAGGTCCGGGATCACCGGGGACATGCGCCTCCGGATTGCCGGGATGGTAAAGTGCGGGCCCAGCAAGGGCCGTAAAGGGCCTGCCCTCATTCAAACCGCATTCGTCGCAGGAGCATCATGGCGCAGTACATCTTCACCATGAACGGCGTGGGCAAGATCGTCCCGCCAAAGAAGTACATCCTCAAGGACATCAACCTGAACTTCTTCCCGGGCGCCAAGATCGGCGTGCTGGGTTACAACGGCGCGGGGAAATCCACCCTGCTGCGCATCATGGCCGGCGTGGATACCGACATCGTCGGCGAGGCGCGCCCGCAGCCGGGCATCAACATCGGCTACCTGCCGCAGGAGCCGCAGCTCGACGAGAGCAAGGACGTGCGCGGCAACGTGGAAGAGGCCGTGGCGCCGGTCAAGGAGGCCCTGGCCGAGCTGGATCAGGTATACGCCGCCTATGCCGAGCCGGATGCGGACTTTGATGCCCTGGCCGCCAAGCAGGGCGAGCTGGAGGCGAAGATCGAGGCCGCTGACGGCCACAACCTCGAGCGCAAGCTGGAGGTCGCCGCCGACGCCCTGCGCCTGCCGCCGTGGGATGCCGACGTAAAGACCCTGTCCGGCGGTGAGCGCCGGCGCGTGGCGCTTTGCCGGCTGCTGCTGTCCAGCCCGGACATGCTGATCCTCGACGAGCCGACCAACCACCTGGACGCCGAGTCCGTCGCCTGGCTCGAGCGCTTCCTGCAGGAGTTCCAGGGCACCGTGGTCGCCGTCACCCATGACCGCTACTTCCTCGACAACGTCGCTGGCTGGATCCTCGAGCTCGACCGTGGCCAGGGCATCCCGTTCCAGGGCAACTACTCGCAGTGGCTGGAACAGAAGGAAAAGCGCCTGAAGCAGGAAGAAAAGGCCGAGGCCGCCCGCGTGAAGGCGATGGAATCCGAGCTCGAGTGGGTGCGCTCCAACCCGAAGGGCCGTGGTGCCAAGAGCAAGGCCCGCCTGAAGCGCTTCGAGGAGATCGCCTCCACCGACTACCAGAAGCGCTCCGAGACCAAGGAGATCTACATCCCGCCGGGCCCGCGTCTGGGCGACAAGGTGCTGGAGGTGGACAACCTGTCCAAGCACTTCGGCGATCGCGTGCTCTACCAGGGCCTGTCTCTCTCCGTTCCGCGCGGGGCGCTGATTGGTGTGATCGGCCCGAACGGCGTGGGCAAGACCACCCTGTTCCGCATGATCGCCGGCCAGGAACAACCGGACGAAGGGACCATCGAACTGGGCGAAACCGTGCAGCTGGCGTATGTCGACCAGAGCCGCGATGCCCTGCAGGACGAGAAGACCGTCTGGGAGGAGATCTCCAACGGCCAGGACATCATCCAGGTCGGCAACTTCCAGATGCCGTCACGCGCCTACGTCGGCCGCTTCAACTTCAAGGGCACCGACCAGCAAAAGCGCATGAAGGATCTCTCCGGTGGGGAGCGCAACCGCGTGCACCTGGCCAAGCTGCTGCAAAGCGGCGGCAACTTCCTGCTGCTCGACGAACCGACCAACGACTTGGACGTGGAGACCCTGCGCGCGCTGGAAGAGGCGCTGCTGGACTTCCCCGGCTCCGTGATCGTGATCTCGCATGATCGCTGGTTCCTCGACCGCATCGCCACGCACATCCTCGCGTTCGAGGAAGACGGCAACGTGGTGTTCTTCGACGGCAACTACCAGGAGTACGAGGAGGACCGCCACAAGCGCCTGGGCGCCGCGGCCGACCAGCCGCACCGGGTCAAGTACAAGCGACTCGCCTCCTGATCCACCCCGAAGGCCCGGCACCCGCCGGGCCTTCGGCTTTCCGCCCCGGAACATTGGCCATATGGTCACCGTCAATGCCTGCTGCATCGGGCCAGCCCGCGCCGAGGCTACGGGCTAACCGGCCGAGTCTGCTCCAGGAATGCCTCCGTAAACCCTTCCAGCTCTGCATCTTCGATCAGCCCTTCGCGCCGCATACACCTGAACTGATCAAGCGCCTTCGAGCGGGCATGGCCATCGAAGATGAATGCAAGCCGCTCGTTCGCTTCGTTCAACTGCTGATAGAGACCCAGAAAGCGTTCGTGATTCGACCGGTCGTCCTGTTCCATCGTCGCCCGGCAATTGGCCAGGGCTCGTTCGCAGTAACGATCCAGCGCGGTTTCCTTCAACCGGCTGAACCGCTTCCAGTCCGACTCCTTGATCATTTCGGCCGCCTCCTGAAACTCGATACGTCAGGTGGTCAGGCGTGTGCGCGCCCAACCGCCCGAAAATAATGCAACGGCTGCGCTTGGCCCGCCAACCCTACCGGCGATCGCAGGTCGCGGTCAGGCGCCCGTCCACCGGCTCCCCCGTCATCTCCATATCCGCGAATCGGCCGTCGGCCTGCAGTTCGCTTCCGTCGATCTGGATCAGCGGCTCGGCAGCACCTCCGGCGGCACTAATCCACTGCTGGCCCATGCGGGTCCGATTGGCCTCCAGCACCTCGCCACCCGCACGAAAGTCCCCAAACTGCAGCGACACCGAGTGCGTCAGCATCCCCGCAACCGCATTGCGCGAGGCGAACACCCGCAGCGGGCCGCGATCCGTATCCGCGCGCGCCACCAGCGTCTGGTAGCGGTCATCCGACTCACCCGAGAAATCACAGACCTCCATCTCCAGCACGTACTCATCGCCCTCCAGGACCAGTGTCGCGGCCCCGGCCGCGTGGGCATTCCCGGAAACCAGCGCAACGGAAAACAACGAGACCAGACAGGCGGGCAGGACCAGCGCTCGACGCATACGGGAGCTCCTTCGCATGGGTAGGGGTATGCCGGAAGCTTACCCCATCACCCCGCGAAGCTCCTGCCTCCTGCCATGCGGTCCATCCCGACGGCCGTGCCCCAGTTTCTGGGCGTTGGCCGGCGATGCGGATTCCCTTCGTTCGGGATGTGGTCCATATTCGGGTTAGCGGCCGGATTGTCCGGCCGGTCTGCCTTCGGGACGGAGGGCGATGCAGGGATCCATCAGCAGTACAGGAAGCGCGGGGTCCTCGGACGGCTGCGAGAGGCGACAGGCCCAACCCGAGCGAATCGCGACTTGTCGCCTGCAGATGCACCCAGGGTTCACGCTGGACGACGCGGCCGCGATTGTTCCCTATCTCGCGCGGCTGGGGGTTTCGCATGTCTATCTGTCGCCGATCCTGCAGGCGGTGCGCGGCAGCAGCCACGGCTACGACGTGGTCGACCCCTCGCGGGTCAACGAAGAGCTTGGCGGCGAACCGGCACGCCAGCGCCTGTGCGCGGCGCTGGACGCCGCCGGGATGGGGCTGGTACTGGACATCGTGCCCAACCACATGGCGGTGGCCGGGGACCAGAACCCGTGGTGGTGGGATGTGCTGGAGAACGGCCCGTCCAGCCCGTTTGCGACGTACTTCGACGTCGACTGGGAGTCCTCGGAGGAGCGCTGGCCGAACAAGGTCCTGCTCCCGGTGCTGGGCGATCATTACGGCCGTGTCCTCGAGGCCGGCGAGATCCGCCTGCAATACGGCGCCGGGCTGTTCGACCTCGCCCATTACGAACACCGCTTCCCGCTGGACCCCTCTTCGCTCAACGAGCTGCTCGACCGCGCCTGTCGCGCCACCGGTATCGAGCTGCTGGGCTTTCTCGCGGAATCCTGTGCCCGCCTGCCACAGCCGCATCTGATCGCACACCATTCGGTGGCACGGCGCCACCGCGACCAGGACGTGATCCGCCAGCTTCTGGACGACACGACCCGCCAGGACCCGGCAGCCGCCGAGGCAATCGCGGCCGAGGTCGAACGGATCAACGCCGACCCCGATGCCCTGGACGCGCTGATCGAAAAACAGAACTACCGGCTGGCCTGGTGGCGCACCGCCGGACGCGACCTTGGCTACCGGCGGTTTTTCGACATCAACGACCTGGCCGGGCTGCGTCAGGAGAAGGAGGAGGTATTCCAGGCCGTGCATGCGTTGCCGGTCCGCTGGGTGGCGGAAGGCTCGGTGCACGGCCTGCGGGTCGACCACCCGGACGGCCTGCGCGACCCCGGGCAGTACTTCAACCAGTTGCACCGCACCTGTCCGGACACCTGGATCGTCGCCGAGAAGATCCTCGAGCCCGGCGAACAGCTGCCGGGCGACTGGCCGATCGCCGGCACCACCGGCTACGACTTCCTCAACCGCGTGCAGGGGCTGTTCGCGGACCCGGCCGGCGAGGCCCCGCTGACGCGGCTCTTCGAGGAGCTCACCGGCGAGGGATCCGACTACCCCGGACTGGTCTACGAATCCAAGCGGCAGGTACTCAAGGACCTGCTCGGCAGCGAACTCAATCGCCTGAGCTCGCTGTTCGTGGATATCTGCGAACGCCACCGCCGCCACCGCGACTACACCCGCCACGAGTTGTACCTCGCCCTGCTGGAGGCGGCGGCCTGCTTCCCGGTCTACCGCACCTACGTCACCCCACGCGAAGGCGGCGTGACGGCGGCCGACGTCGGCTGCGTGGAGACCGCGATCCAGCAGGCCGCCGAGCGCCGCCCGGAGCTGGACAGCGAGCTGCTGCAGTTCCTGCGCAACCTGCTTCTGCTGCGCATCCCTGGCGAGCGCGAGACCGAGCTCGCCCTGCGCTTCCAGCAGCTGACAGGCCCGGCGATGGCCAAGGGCGTAGAGGATACCGCGCTGTACCGCTTCCACCGCCTGACGGCACTCAACGAGGTCGGCGGCGGCCCGGGAAGCTTCGGGTTGTCGGTGGACGAATTCCACGAGGCCAGCGCCCGGGCCCGGGCGCTGCACCCCGAGGCGATGCTGGCCACCTCGACCCATGACACCAAGCGCAGCGAGGACGTACGCGCCCGCCTGCTGCTGCTCTCCGAGATGCCGGAGGCCTGGGCCAGGAGCGTGCGTCGCTGGATGCGTCACAACGCCCGCCACCGCAGTGGTGGGTGGCCGGACCCGGCCACCGAGTACCTGTACTACCAAACGCTGGTCGGCGCCTGGCCGATCGACGCCGAGCGCATCACGGCCTACATGGAAAAGGCCGCCCGCGAGGCCAAGCAGCACACCAGCTGGACCCATCCGCAGGAGGACTACGAGCAGGCCCTGCACGATTTCGTGGCCGGCACCCTGGACGACCCGGGGTTTCGCGAATCGCTGGAGTCGTTCCTGCAGCCGCTGGTCGCTCCCGGCCGCACCAACAGCCTGGCGCAGACCCTGATCAAGCTCACCGCGCCGGGCATCCCGGACATCTACCAGGGCAGCGAGCTGTGGGACCTGAGCCTGGTCGATCCGGACAACCGCCGCCCGGTGGACTTCGAGACGCGCGCCCGGCTGCTGGAGAAACTCGCCCACCTCTCGCCGGCGCAGATCAGCGCCCGCGCCGATGAGGGCCTGCCCAAGCAGTGGGTGACGCACCAGGCCCTGGCCCTGCGCCGCCGCCACCCGGAGTGGTTCCGCCCGGATGCGGCCTACACCCCGCTGCGCGCCAGTGGCGAACGCGCCGGGCATGCGATCGCCTACCTGCGCGGCGAAGGCGCCCTGGTGCTGGTGCCGCGCCTGGTGCTCGGCCTGGCGGGCGACTGGCTCGACACCCGCCTGCGGCTGCCGCCCGGCACCTGGCACAACCGACTGTCCGGCGAGGCTCTGCAAGGCGGCGACTGCCAGGTCGCGGAGATCCTCGATGCGTTTCCGGTGGCCCTGCTCGAACGCGAGGAGGCAACGCAATGACGACCGTGCGCGTGTGGGCCCCCGAGGCGAATCAGGTCGAACTGGAGTGCGGTGGCAGCCGCATGCCAATGGACCGCCGCGCGGACGGCTGGTGGTCGCTGCAGACCTCGCGGGTGGTGCACGGCAGCGACTATGCCTTCCGCGTCGACGGCAACGGCCCGTTCCCCGACCCGCGCTCCGCCTGGCAGCCGCAGGGCGTGCACGGCCCGTCGCGCTGGCTGGAGCATTCCCGCTTCGTCTGGAACGACGCCGGCTGGCAGGCGCCGCCGCTGGCCGCGGCGGTGATCCAGGAGATCCACGTCGGCACTTTTACCCCGGAAGGCAGCTTCGACGGCGTGATCGACCGCCTCGATCACCTGGTCGACCTCGGCATCACCCACCTGGAGCTGATGCCGGTGGCGGCATTCCCCGGCGAGCGCGGCTGGGGCTACGACGGGGTCGACCTGTACGCACCGCACCACGCCTACGGGGGCCCCGATGGCCTGAAACGGCTGGTGGATGCCTGCCACCGCCGCGGCATCGCGGTGCTGCTGGACGTGGTCTACAACCACCTCGGCCCGGATGGCAACTACCTGGCGCAGTTCGGCCCCTATTTCACCGACCACTACCAAACCCCGTGGGGCGACGCCGTGAACCTCGACGGCCCCGACAGCGATAGCGTGCGCCGCTTCTTCATCTACAACGCCCTGATGTGGCTGCGCGACTACCACCTCGACGGCCTGCGCATCGACGCGGTACACGCGATTGTCGATACCTCGGCCACCCATTTCCTGGAGCAACTCGCCGCCGAGGTGCAGCGCCTGGGGCGGGCGCTCGGGCGGCATCTGGTGGTGATCGCGGAGAACGACCGTAACGACCCGCGCGTGGCGCGGCCGGTAGAGGCCGGCGGCTACGGGCTGGACGCGCAGTGGAACGAGGACTTCCATCACGCACTGCATGCCCTGCTGACCAGGGAATCCGACGGGTACTACGCGGACTTCGGACGCCTGGCGGATGTCGCCCGGGCGCTGACGCGAGGCCTCGTCTATGACGGGCGCTACTCCCACTATCGCCGGCGTACCCACGGGCGACCGGCCTCCGACCTGCCCGGCCGGCGGTTCATCGGCTGCCTGCAAAACCACGACCAGGTTGGCAATCGGGCCCTGGGGGACCGAATCAGTGAAGGCGTCTCGCCGGGACTACTGAAGATTGGAGCGGCCCTGGTGATGACCAGTCCCTTCGTGCCCATGCTGTTCCAGGGGGAGGAATGGGCGGCCGCGACGCCGTTTTTGTATTTCACCGATCACACGGACACCGACCTGGGGCGCGCGGTGACCGAAGGCCGCCAGCGCGAGTTCGCGGCCTTCCGGCGGGACACCGATGCCGGCAGCATCCCGGACCCGCAATCCATCGAGACCTTCGAACAATCCCGCCTGGACTGGGACGAGCTCGAACGCGAGCCGCATGCCGACATCTTGCAGTGGTACCGGGCCCTGATCGCCCTGAGGCATGCCCACTCGGCGTTCGGCGACGACCGTCTGGAGGCGATCGAGGCGCATTTCGACGAGGCGGCACGCTGGTTGATCGTGCACCGGTCGGGACTGCGGGTGGTGTGCAACCTGCACCCTGCCCCGCAACGGCTGGCGTGCCCGGGTGCGGCGGCCGGTCACCTCCTGCTCCAGTCCGATACAGGTATCGTGGTGGGTCCGGACACCCTGGAGCTGCCCGGCGAGTCCGTCGTGATCCTGGACGCGCCTGCCCCCTCCTGCCTGCCCGGCCAACCGTCCATGTCAAAGGAGTGATCCAGTGACCGTATCCGACCGCCCCGTACACCGCATTGACGGCTACCTGCCGATCGAGGAGCACGGCCTGATCGGGAACTGCACGACTGCCGCCCTGGTCGGTCGCGACGGGACCATCCCCTGGATGTGCGTCCCCCGCTTTGACTCCGAACCCTTGTTCTGCGCGCTGCTGGATCACCAGCGCGGCGGCGCCTTCACCGTGGCCCCGGAACCCCTGGTCACCTCGCACCAGCGCTATATTCCGGATACCGCCGTCCTGATCACCGAGATGACCGGACCAGAGGGGCGCGTCCGGGTGACCGACTGTCTGCCCCTGCGCGCAGGGGCAGACCTCTCGGAGGACGCACCCGCCGGACGGAATGAGCTGCTTCGCCGGATCGAGGTGCTGGAGGGCCGGGTACACCTGCGGGTCCGCGTTACTCCCCGGGGCGGGGCGGATTTGTATCCGCACGGGGCCGGGCTGGGCCTGGCGTTGCACCGCCAGCCCGACCTGGAACTGGCCCTGAGCTCGTCCCTGCCGCTGGAGGACGCGGACAGCCTGCATGAACTGGAGGCCGGGGAGCAGCATCACGTGCTCCTCGGGTGGGGGCCGCATACGCATCGGTTCCAGCCCCGCACCCCGCAGGACCTGCTCGAGGCCACCCTGCTGGTCTGGCGACGCTGGATGACGCACTTCAGCTATGAAGGGCCTCGCGAGGACCTCGTCCGCCGCTCGGCTGTCACCCTCAAGCAGATGGACTACACCGCGACCGGGGCCATGATCGCGGCACCGACATCCTCCCTGCCGGAGGCGATCGGCGGCCCGCGCAACTGGGATTACCGCTACGCGTGGATCCGCGATGCGGCGTTCTCGGTGTATGCGATGAGCGACATCGGCATGACCCACGAGGCCGCCGGGTTTATCGGCTGGGCCCTGGACGCCGTCGATCGCGCGGGCTGGCCCCGGGTGCTGTACGACGTGGACGGCCACCTCCCGCAACCGGAGCGCAGCGATCCCGAACTGGAGGGCTACCGTGGTTCGGGACCCGTTCGCTGGGGGAACGGCGCGGTCGAACAGCGCCAGCATGACGTGTTCGGGGAGATCCTCGATTGCGCCTGGCGCTGGGTACGCTGGGGCGGCACGCTGGACGATCACCTGTGGCAGCGCCTGCGGCGCCTGGTCGAGTCCGCCAAGACCGAATGGAAAAACCCCGACCACGGGATCTGGGAAGTGCGCACAGCCGGACGACCGTTTACCTACTCCGCCGCCCTGTGCGCGGTGGCCCTGGAGCGCGGAGCCGCGCTGGCCGAGCACAATGGAATGGGCGGGGACAGCGCCCTCTGGCGCTCCGAGGCGCGGCAGATCCACGAGGCGATCCTGGAACAGGCCTGGGACCCCGAACTCCAGAGCCTGACCGAACATCTGGGCGGCGGCGGCATCGACGCGAGTCTGCTGGCACTACCCGGACGCGGCGTCATCCCCGCGGATCACCCGAAGATGGTGGCCACTACCGTGGCCGTCGTCCGGCGCCTGGGTGCCGGCAACGGCCTGCTCTACCGCTATCTGCCGGAGGAATCCCCGGACGGACTGCCCGGGCACGAGGGTGCGTTTGTGCTGTGCAGCTTCTGGCTGGTCGACAATCTGGTCGGGCAGGGTCGACTGGAGGAGGCCCAGGCGCTATACGACTCCCTGTGCGACCGCACCAATGCGCTGGGTCTGCTCCCGGAACAGATCGACCCCGCTAGCGGCAATTTCCTCGGCAACTTCCCGCAGGCGTTCAGCCACGTCGGCCTGATTTCGAGCGGCATCAAGCTCGCGCGGGCGCTGGAGCGAAGCCGGGAGCGTTGAGAACAGTCAACTCACGTTAAGTGGTGCCCGAGGCCCGAAAGGCCTCCGGACTGGGGAGACACCCTCTTCAGGCGGTCGGCATCATCGAGGAGTGGTGATGGACGATCTTCCATCCCCCGTCACGGTTCTCGTAGACGAAGGTGTAGCGCGCGGGGACTTCCTTGGTCTCACCGCCATCCGTCACGCGAAAGGTGTAGGTGCCGGCATCCGTGAGCTTGTTGCAGCCAAGCTTCACGTTACGGGTGTTGATCGTCCCAAAGGGCTTCTTCTCCAGGAAGTGCTCGAAGTAGTCCTGGATCTCGGCGTGCGTGGTGCGCGGGACGTTGGAGACGGTCGGGAGCAGAACAGCGTCCTCGGCATAGCGCTCGGCGACCTTGCGCGCGTCACCCGTCTGCAGGGCCGCGTTCCAGCCCTCGAACAGTTCCTCGGCCAGTCGGCGGGTCGCCGGCGCACAGACCACGCAGCTCTCGTTGGCTGGGGTATCGATCGCGCCGAACCGGGGGTCACCGCCGGTCCCGGTCACCGGATGGTGTTGATCGCGGTGCGAGGCACTCAGGCTCAGGCGCGCGCGCGGCGCCTGGTCGGCGTTGATGAACTGGGTGCCGCTGATACGCGGTCGGCTGCTCGTGGTCACTGACTGATCTCCGAGTTCGGCCGTTAGCGGCCGGGTAATCCGTGAATTGTAAGGTACGCTCCCGGGCCTGTCATTCCGGGCTCGCCCCGAATGAGTCCGCTGTCAGCGCCCCCCTGCAGATTGGGCCGCTGCGCTTGCAATGACCTCTTGTGGTCAGCTCGCCTGGGCCTTGAAGGCCGCAAGGAGATCCTCGACCTGGCCGCGCACGCGCGCCTCGTCCTGGATCGCGAAGTCGAGAAAGGTCTGCGCGACCACCGACAGGACCTTCTGCCTGGGGTGAACGATGTGCCACTGGCGGTGAATCGGGAAGTGCTCCACATCCAGCAGTGCTACCGGCCCGCCCGCCCCCTCCGCGCTGAGGGTGTGCAACGACAGCACCGCAATCCCCAGGCCGCCGATTACCGCCTGCTTGATCGCCTCGTTGGAGCCGAGCTCCATGCGCACCGTCGGGCTGATCCCGTGCTCCTGGAACAGCTTGAGCGTTGCCTCGCGGATCCCGGAGCCCGGCTCGCGCATCAGGAACGTCTCCTGTTCCAGGCGTTCGATCGGGATGTTGCGCTGTCCGACGAGCGGGTGATCGCGGCTGGCCATCACCACCAGCGGGTTCGGCGCGAACGGATACACCGCGATGTCGGTCAGCCGCTCGGGCACGTGTCCAATGATGTACAGATCGTCATCGTTGTTGGCCAGGCGCTGCAGCACACGGTCGAAGTTGCTGACCTCCAGCGACAGTTCAATGTCCGGATAGCGCTTGGCGAACTGCCCGAGGATCGTCGGCGCGAAGTACTGCGCGGTGGTGATCACCGCCAGGCGCAGCCTCCCCCTCTTGAGCCCGTGCATTTCCGCGAGCTTCATCTCCAGGTTGGTCAGCGCGCCGAGCATCTCGCGGCAGGTGTCGTACAGCAACAGCCCGACCTCGGTGGGGAAGGCCTTGCGCCCAACGTACTCGAACAGCGGCAGGCCGAGGGCGCCGGAGAGCTTCTTGATCTGGATGGAGACGGTGGGCTGGGTCAGGTAAAGCTCTTCCGCCGCACGGGTAAAGCTACCCAGGCGCACGATCGCTTCGAACACCTGCAGCTGGCGCAGGGTGGCGTGCCGGATCAGGTGCGCCGGCAGTTCGGATTTCAGCATCACCTGCGGAAGGCCGGACTCCTTCTGCGGTGTCGTGCCGGTCCCTTTCCTGGCCATGTTAGTGCCCGTGCCCCCTACCGGGTGAGACCGGCGTACAGCATCGGCAGCTTTTCCGGGAGCCGTTCGATACGATCCAGCACCATGAAGTGCTGTGCCCCGAAGATCCGTTCAACGTACTCGTCGGCGTTCGGGTCCAGGCTGATACAGAAGCTGTAGACGCCGTTCTTGCCCACCTCTTCCACCGCACGCTTCGCGTCCTGACGCAGGTACTGCGGGTCGCGCACATCGGTATCCGCCGGCTCGCCGTCGGTCACGATCAACAGCAGCTTCTTCTGCGTCCCCTGTTGCTGCAGCAGATGCCCGGCATGCCGAACGGCCGCGCCCATGCGAGTGGAAAGCTGACCCTTCATCCCGGCCAGTCGTGCCCGGGCGTGATCGTCGTAGGGGGCGCCGAAGTCCTTGAAGCGGTAGTACTCGACATCGTGGCGACCATCCGAGGCAAAGCCGTGGATGGCGAAGGGATCGCCAATCTTGGAGATTGCCCCGCCCAGCAGAGCGGTGGCCTCGCGCGCCAGCTGAACCACACTGGTGTCCGTACCCTGGACCATCTCGTTGGTGGACTCGGACAGATCCAGCAGCACCAGCACCGACAGATCGCGCACCTGGCGGATATTGCGCACGTAGATGCGCTCGTCCGGCTGCCGCCGCATGCGCAGATCGATCTGCGCATCGACCAGCGCGTTCAAGTCCAGCTCGTCGCCCTCGGCCTGTTTGCGCAGACGCTGGACGCCCTGCGGTTGCATCGCCTCGATCAGGAACTTCAGGCGCGAGATCAGCGGCTTGTGCTTTTCGTTAATCGCGTCGATCTCGGCCACGTCGCCCTTCTGCGGGCGCCGCTCCAGCAGGGTTACCCAGTGGGGGCGTTCCAGCTGCATCTGGTAGTCCCACTCGTGGTAGTGGTAGGGCAGCGAGATCGGCTCCTTGCCCTCCTGCTGGTTGATGCTTTCCTCTTCGCCGTCCCGGAACCATTCGGTCGCCAGCACCATGATCATCTGGGCATCGTCCCCAGCGCCAGGGACATCGAGGGTGTTGATCATCTCCATGGGGGTCACGTAGACGCGTTCCTGGTTCGAACCGCTGGCCATCAGCGTCTCGAAGTCGTCTTCCTCGCGCCCGAACGCCCACATGTAGCGATTGTCGTCACGGTAGAGCACATCCGGCGCGACCTGCCGCGGGTTCATGTAGCCCTGCTCCGGAAATTCCGGCGCCAGGGCCTCGGCCAGGGCGCGCGCCAGGCCGGGGGCCTCGAGATCCTCGGTCCGTTCGGCCAGCGCCGCACGGGCCCTGGTCACGAACGGATGGTCGTCGCGGTAGTCCGGGTCCAGCAGGGCCCGTGCGGTGCGGGCCAGCAGGGCCTGCGGCGCTTCACCGTCGTCCGGGGTCGCGGTATGCAGGGGTGTCCAGAGGTTGCGCAAACCCGGGAAACCCTGGCTTGCCAGGGCCTCCACGCGGGCATCCTCGAACAACTCGCTCAACACGCCGGTCACGCCGCGCGGCGCCTCCTCTGGCTGCATTTCCCGCGTGTAGACCACATGGGCCGCGGCATGGGCCGCCGCCGCACGGTAGAGATCGAGCCCGGTCAGGCCTTCCCAGTCGTCGAAGGCATCCGGCAGGAAGATCGTGAAGCCCTCGATGTAGGGCTTGTAACCCTCGCGGGACTCAAAGTCGCCACTCGTCGGCCGCATGAAGAAATCGCGCGCCCAGAGCGAACGCAGGTAGAGGTTGATGCGCCGCTGCACATCCACGAACAGCGTGCCGCGTCGCTCCTTCTGGAATACCGAACGGGACTCGGGCGATTCCAGACCAAAATAGGCGATCTGTTCCTCGAGGTCGGTACGGTGGGCCTGCGCGCCCCAGGTCGCCCAACGGCGCAACCCACCCAGCGTCAGTTGCGATAGCAACTCGTCGAGGTGTTCAAGCATCGGCCGAACGCCGCGTGGCGCCTGCCCCAGCAGGTTGTCGACCAGGCGCAGATATCCCCCGAACAGGCGCAGGTCACCCAGGCGTCGCGCCGCAATCGGGCTGGTGGAGATCAACAGCGTGATCACCGCGCCGCTGGTCTTGGAGTACATCTTGATCGCCGAGCTCACCAGCTCGCCGACCGCATCCTCGCCCAGTTCCTGCGCCAGATCCGGCGCCTCCTGGACGAAGGCCACGACCATCTCCGAACCTCGCCCCAGAGAGTGCAGGCTGCGTGCGCCTTCCAGGTAGTAGCGCTTCAGACCACCTGTACTGAAGGCCCTAGTCGCTTCCTGCCACGAGGCCTCGAGGACCTCGGCGGCCTGCCCCCCGAGGTCCTCGAGGAGGTCCTGGTATTCCTCCAGATGGATGCTCATCGTGTTCGGCGCATGCGCCTAGAAGAACGTCGTGACGGCAGAGTCGAGCGCGTCGCGCATATCGGGGTCGTCCGTGATCGGACGTACCAGGGCCATACGGCACGCGGCGAGCGGCGCGACGCCCTTGGCAATCAACGACGCGGCGTACACCAGCATGCGGGTCGAGATCCCCTCGTCCAGCCCGTGGCCCTTCAGATTGCGCGCGCGCTCCGCGACGCTGACCAGCTTGCTGGCCATATCCTCGTTGACCCCGCCTTCGTGGACCACAATCCGCGTTTCGGTTGCGTGATCCGGGTAGTTGAAGTCCAGCGCGCCGAAGCGCTGCTTGGTCGACTCTTTCAGGTCCTTCATCAGGCTCTGATAGCCCGGGTTGTACGAGATCACCACCTGAAAATCCGGATGCGCCTCGACCATCTCGCCCTTCTTCTCCAGCGGCAGCATGCGACGATTGTCGGTCAGCGGGTGGATCACGACGGTCGTATCCTGGCGCGCCTCGACGATCTCGTCGAGGTAGCAGATCGCCCCGTGGCGTGCCGCCTGGGTCAGCGGGCCGTCCTGCCAGCGCGTGCCGTTGGCATCCAGCAGATAGCGCCCCACCAGATCCGAGGCAGTCATGTCCTCGTTACACGAGACGGTAATCAGCGGCTTGCGCAGCTTCCAGGCCATATGCTCGACAAAGCGCGTCTTGCCGCAACCCGTGGGGCCCTTGAGCATCATCGGCATGCGCACCGAATAGGCAGCCTCGTACAGCTCCACCTCATCCGCCGTGGACTGATAGTAAGGCTCCTCGGTGATCAGGTGATCGCGTAGTTCGTCCTGCATGTTTCGACTCCTCAATCAGAAAGGCCGGGGCCCAGGCCCCGGCCACCGGCACGCATCGGCCTCAGTCAGGCCAGACCCGATCCGGATGCAACGCGCTGCCGCCCTTGTTCGCCTTCGGCTCCTTCTTCGCAGCCGGCTTTTTCCGGGCCGGAGTTGCCTTGGCCTGGGTCGACTGGGCGGTCGTCCCCGTCTTCCTCGTCGCTGCCGGCTTCTTGCGCGCCGTGGCCGATTTGCGGGCCGGAGCCTTGCGGGTCGTGGTCGCCGCCTTCTTGGTGGCGGCCGCCTTGGTACTCGCGGCAGCTCGCGGGCTGCTGCTCGCCGGCTCCTGGCTGGTGTCCTTCTGTGCCGCGGCCGGGGCGTCGGCCTTGGCCGTGCTGTCCGGGGTCTTGTCCTTGTCCTTGTCCTGGTCCTCGCGCGCGCTGCGCACGCCGGCTGCCAGCTTGTCTTGCAGATTGCTCATTGCGACACCTCCTCGATGATGGCTTCGATCTCCGCCGCCGCCGCCTCGCCCGGCTTGCCCAGATCAAAGACGGAACAGCCTTCCAGCGCAGAACGCCGATATATGGCCCGCCGGCGCAGTGACTGCTCCAGGGCGGGGATGTCGATCTCCATCAGTGCGTGTTTCATCGCACGCGACAGCGCACTGCGGACTTCGAGCTGATTAATCACGATGTAGGGGCGCAGGGCGGGATTCCTGAGCTTGGCCTCTTCGAGCCCGCGCCCCATACGGACGCTACCCCACAGATCCACCGGCGACGGAAGCACCGGGATCAGTACCTCGTCCGCGGCCGCCAGGGCACCGGTGACGGCCCCGCCCTCGAGCGTCGGCGGGCAATCCACCACGATGTGGTCGTAGTCCTTGCGCAGGGCCTTCAACTCGCGGTCGAGGGGCCCGGCAACCGCAAAAACCGACGCCGCAAACGGACGATCCTCGGAGGCCATGCGGGCCCATTGACCGGCCGAACCCTGCGGGTCAGCGTCGACCACCAGCGTGCGGCCCCGCCGGGCCAGCCCAGCGGCCAGGTTCATGGTCAGGGTGGTCTTGCCAGTGCCGCCCTTCTGATTGACTACCGCGATTACCCTCGAACCCACGCAACAGCCTCCTGCGGAAGGGGACCGGGCTCAACCCGGCCCATCAAGAATCCCCCGGCTCAGCCGGTGGTGACATCGGCCAGGCGGTCGACTTCAAGGGCAAAGGCCTTGTCGCCTTCCCCAAGCTGTTCGCCATCACGGGCGTCGATCGTGATGTTCACGTAGGTCGTGCCGAAGCTGATGTTCGGATGATAACCATCCTGCTCCGACAGCTCGGCCACGTGGTCTAGAAACTTCCGCGTGATGCCGTAGCGGTCGAACGTGAACTGTTTGCTCATGGACGCCGAGGTCCCCTTGCCGGGTTCCCACCCGGCCGGAACCACGAGATCGGTATCCGCCATTGCCTACTCCGCTTGTGTTGCCGCGTCCACGCTTGTCACGCGGTGCTGCCCTGGGCATCGATCTCGCGCACGTGTTCCAGTTCATCCTCGAGGATGCTCTCGAACAGCGCCGCATCATCCACCGCACCGACGCGCCGGCAATAGACGGCTGCTTCGTCGTACAGACGAATCGCCTCCATCTCCAGCTCGCGCGAGCGCGCCAAAAGTTCGGCCATGGAGCGGCCAAGCCGCACCGGCGCCAGCTGGCTGCCGTTCGGCGCCACCCCATAGTGAAACATGCGAGTCATGAAGCGATCCGCATGATCCAGCTCTTCCTGGGCGTCCCGACGCAGGCAATCGCTTACGTCGGTCATTCCCCACATCGCGGTCAAGCGCGCCTGGGCCAGGTACTGCTGGACCGCCGACAGCTCATGTGCCACCGCCCGGTTCAGGTACCCCACGATCCGTGGATCGGACATGGATGTTGCCTCAGCTGGCCGAACCGCTGGCGGTCGGGGCCGTCGGCAGGATGCCTTCCACTTCCGAATGCACGCGCGCAATGATGTGCGCGGCCACCAGGCCGTCACCCACACGCTCGCAAGAATCCGCGCCCGCACGCACCGCCGCGTTCACGGCACCGGTTTCGCCACGGACCAGCACGGTCACGTAGCCGCCACCGACGAACTGGCGACCGATCAGACGCACTTCGGAGGCCTTGGTCATCGCATCCGCGGCTTCGATCGCCGGGACCAGACCGCGGGTCTCGATCATGCCAAGGGCCACACCAGAAATTTCGTTAGCCATCATCTACCTCTTCTTGAAAAAGCCGTCGAGCCCGTTACGGACCCGACGGCGTTCGACTACCGTGAGTTACGGCTTTTCCGGGAGGATGTTCTCCACCTCGGAATGGACGCGAGCAATGATGTGGGCAGCCACGAGGCCGTCACCGACACGCTCGCAGGAATCCGCACCGGCACGCACAGCGGCGTTCACGGCACCGGTTTCGCCACGGACCAGCACGGTCACGTAGCCACCACCCACGAACTGACGCCCGATCAGACGCACCTCGGAAGCCTTGGTCATTGCGTCCGCGGCTTCGATCGCCGGGACCAGACCGCGGGTCTCGATCATGCCGAGGGCCACACCAAAGTTTTCGCTAGCCATTACTCAACTCCTATCAAGCGTTACTGATGATTTACTTTTCAACCTGCTCGGGCAGGATGCTTTCCACTTCGGAATGCACACGGGCGATGATGTGCGCGGCCACCAGGCCGTCACCCACACGCTCGCAGGAATCCGCACCGGCACGCACAGCGGCGTTCACGGCACCGGTTTCGCCACGGACCAGCACGGTCACGTAGCCGCCACCAACGAACTGGCGACCGATCAGACGCACTTCGGAGGCCTTGGTCATTGCATCGGCCGCTTCAATCGCCGGTACCAGACCACGGGTCTCGATCATGCCCAGCGCCACACCAAAACGTTCAGTTGCCATTGTCTTCTCTCCTGGATTTACGGTTTTTTAAAACAAAAATGACGCTCACGCCGCCTTGCGGGAACCAGCAGAGCGCTGTGCATCGGTCTGGTCTTGTCCTGCCTCGTCCTTCGACCCTTCCGTCTTCTTACCACCATCGTCCCAGTGGTCGATGATGCCGCCGATCGTGAGATCGGTCTGGATAGTGTTGTCGTCCAGCGCAAGCCGCGCGGCTGACCCGCTGATGGTGAACACCCAGTTGCCCGGATGCGCCCCGACCGGATCCACGGCCACACTCAGCGCGCCCTTCTGGTCGACCAGCACGCGCAGCGAAATGGTGCTCAGCCCGTCGACGCGACGGGTCACCACCAGTTCATCCTGCACCTGCATGATTTCCATGGAGCTACTGCTCCTCCCAGTAATCGATGATCCCGACGATCGTCGCGTCACTGGGGTAGGACTTGTCACCGGCCGCTTCACGCGCCGCCGAGCTGCCCACCACGATGACCCAGTCCCCGGGCACGCAGCCGACCGCATCGACCGCCACGGTGCGCGGCCCGCCCGCCTTTTCCTGAACCACCAGCAACGGCCGGTGCCCCAGATCGCGGATGCGGTTGGTCGAAACCAGCGTCTTCTCAACCTTGCAGATCTTCATTCCCGTTCCCGTGTGCGTCAGGCGGCCAGTGGTTCCAGACGGCTACCGCTGCGTTTGTCGCGGATCACCATGTGGCAGCCGATCAGGCCCTTTTCAGCCAGGTCGCGATAGCGATCCATGATCGTGTTGCGAATCCGGCGACAACGCGCCTCGACCCGCTCCCGCGATCCCGGCACCTTGCGGTCGTAGCGATAATGCACCACAACCGGAACCGGCAGGCCGCGCTCGACATTCAGCTTCCGAAAAATCTTGTTCACGCCGACATCCATCCCCTCGGCGCCCTCTTCCATCGTCTCCAGGTGGGCGAAGTACGCGAAGTTGCGAACCTGCATCTCCTCGATCTCCTGGCCCACGATGATCACGCGCTCGCGGTGGCCGACATCGGCGTAGTGGCCGCCGTGATAGCGCGCCACATAATCCAGCTGCGAAATGTTGCTCAACAGCAGCCGCGAGATCAGTCGCAGCATCCCTTCATGCGGCGCGCCGTTACCGCGTCCCCAGCCCTGCTGGTGAATCGCATCCTGGATCGCCTGATACACCCGCAGCGATGCGGTCTGTTCGTCCAGCCCCTGGGTCGCCCGGTACAGCTCCGCGCTTTCCACGAAGCGGTACAGGCTCATGCGCGTATCCGCATCCGGGATGTGAATCTTGATCGCATCCGTATCGGTATCCACCCCGATCAGCAGCGTGTCGACCGAGGCCCCACAGCAGTAGGTGTTCTCGATGGCCTGACGAAACGCGCGCAGCTGGTGCAAGGCACCGTCCGCCGCATCGCGCTCGCTGTTGCCGTGCGCCGCGCAGCCCTGGTGCAACGGATCCGCGCCACTGTAGTGGTACGCCGCAATCTTCAGATAGCGACTGGGGACATCGGCCGTGGTCGGCCGGCCCTCACGAAAGCGCAGCAGTTCGCGCTTGGTCCAGTGACGCACATCTTCCTCGATGTCGAACTGCGCCCCGGCGTAGCTCTTCACCCGTACCGCGAGATCAGGCAGGCGCAGGATGAAGCGCCGCAGGCCCAGCAGGCGCCCGTCCGAGCAGGGCGAGATGTCCACTTCGTGGAAGTCGCAGTCGAGAAAATACGCAATCGCGCTATCCGCTTCGGCCACCAGGTCATCCCGTCCCGCCCAGTATTCGTTGACCACCTGATCGAACAGCTCGAACGTCCCGTGCAGATACAGTTCGCGCGTATCCAGATCGTTGATCCAGGCATCCTCCAGCGCCTTCTGCGGCAGCTGGTACCCCAGGCGCTCCTCGACGATCGCCTGCGCCCGCGCCTCGAAGTCGCGCTCGTGCTGCAGCGCATGCACTTCCTTGAGCACCGGAACCAGCTGCGCAAAGCGCTCGCGGAACCCCTGCTCGAAGGCGTGCAGCCGTTCGTTCATCGGGACATCCGCCAACGCATGCCCCGCGGTCAGTTCACGCGTCATGTCCGGAGACGACGAGCCGCAGGCCGGCACCGCGGACACCGGGCCCGCAGTGCTCGGCGCCGCTGCGCGCGCAGCCGCAATCCGGGACTTCGCGAAGCGCGAGCCCATGGAGCTATTTTTGCGGCGACCACGCACCATGACGTTCTTCAGAGTCCTCGCCTGTCCTTAACCGCGCGCCCCGCCGGACAGCGTCACCAGAGAACCGGCGTCGCTGTTCCCGGAGGAACCCGTGATCCTGCTCGGGGGCACTTCCTTGCGCTCGAGTTCCCGATTGATATACGCGCTGCGGCCTTCACCACGCGGATTGCCCTTCTGCGTCTGGTTGCGGCGCGTCGAGAGGCCCTCGGTCCCGGTCACGTGGTCACCGCGCCCCCAGTCGTCGCCGGTAATGGAGACGCCATTGCTGCTGCCATTCACGGTCACCCGGTTGGCGCCGACCTTCTCGCCTTCTTCCACCGGCTCGACGGCCGCTGCTTGCTTGCTGGCGCCATACCGGAACTCTTCGGTGCCGGACACCAGACCCATCGCCTTGTTGATGGAACCGGTCACGCTCCCGCTACTGCCGTAGGCGGTCCCCGTCACGCGCTCCCGACGCTCTGCGGCGACCCGCGCCGGGGTCTCCACGCTGAAGCCGGCGTTGGGCATCGGGCGAGAAGCGGCTTGCGCCACTGGCTGGGCCTGCGCGGCCTGCATGCCCATCCCTTCCGGGCGCAGACGCGGATGGAGACTGCTCGCGGCACTGGTGCAGCTCTTGGCAAATTCGTTACCGCCCACATACGGGGAACCGGACACGTCCTGACAGGCGCCCCGTTCGGTACCGGTGACGCGCTTGTCGTAACCCGGCTGGCTGCCGGACACCGAATGCCCCGGCGTGGAATGACGTTCGGCCACCCGCGTACCGGCCGCGCTCGAATCCTGCGTGTCGCAGAACTGGTCGTACTGATCCGGACCGATATAGGCCGTGCCGCTCACCGGCTTGCAGGCGCCATATTCGTCACCGGTGACGCGCGAGGAACGCCCGATCGCCGAGCCGGACACAATTTGCTGATTCCAGGTACGGCCCACAGTCACTTTCTCCGGGCTGGCTTCCGGGCGATGACCGCCACAAAAGGCGTCATAGTGCTCGGAGCCGGCATATTCCGTGCCGGTGATCGGCTTGCAACCACCATATTCGTCACCCGTCACGTGGATCGAATGATCCACCTGGGTACCGGAAACCTCGCGGCCCCGCAGCGTGTGCATTACGCCCACCTTGGGGACGCCCCCGGCATCCGGCCGCTCGCACAGATCGCCGAAGTCGGACTTGTTGTAATACGGCGTACCGGTCAGGGAGGCACAGGACCCGCGCTCGTCACCGGTTACATGCCGGCTACGCCCCACGGCCACACCGGTCACGCTCTGGTCTTCCATGGTGTGCGACTCCTGAACCTTGGCCGCAGCGGGTTCCGGGCGGGTGCCGCAAAAGCCCTGGAACTGCTCGGTGCCGAGATATTCGGTTCCGGTCACCGGTTTGCAGCTGCCATATTCGTTGCCGGTTACGTTCACGGAGCGTCCGACTTCGGACCCGGTCAGTTCACGACCGCGAAGCGTATGCATCACGCCAACCTTGGCCGGCGCCCCGTTCGACTTTCCCGTGTTGCAGGGAACCTCGCTGTTCGCGGTGTTCAGGTATTCGGTACCGGTCACATCGCGGCAGGCGCCGGCTTCGTCGCCGGTCACGCTCGGGCTGCGCCCGACCGAAGTGCCCGACACGCCTTCACCGTGACGGGTGACCATCACGCTCGTGCGGGCCGGACCGGCCTGCGGACGCGTGCCGCAGAAGCCTTCGTATTGTTCGGTACTGAGATATTCGGTGCCGGTGATCGTCTCGCAGGACCCACGCTCGTCGCCGGTCACACGGTTCGACCGCCCAACTTCGGTGCCACTGACCGACTGACCGTGCGCGGTGTGCGACGTGCCAACCTTCGGCGGATTGCCGGCCGGGCGCGCACCACAGTACCGCTCGTAGTGCTCCACCCCGAGGTATTCGGTGCCGGTGATCGAAGAGCAGCTGCCCGCCTCCGTGCCGGTGACGCCCGAGGTACGCTCGACCTGCGTGCCACTTACATGGCTGCCTGCCAGCGTGGTGCCCTCTTCAACCTTCGGCGGCGCATCGCCCTCGACAGGGCGCGGCCGGCCACAGGGACGCCCCGGCTCGGCCGAGCCACGGCCCAGCTTGCACAGTTCTTCACGGCGCTGCCGAGCGACTTCGCGGGCGGACATCCCTTGGCGCTTGGCGGCCTTCCAGGCGCCTTCCTGCGGCATGGTGCCGCGAGCCTGACCGCCGTTAAAACGCCGACGCTGGGCCTTCTTGCCGGTCTGCGCCATGGCATCCCGGCGCGCCATGCAGATCGCGCGAACCTCCGAGATCATCGGATGCGGGCCAGCGGCCTCACCCCCGGATTCGACCTTGTCGCACAGCTGGTCCAGGCCGCTTTCGACCATCGCGGCGTCGCGGCTCGGGGCGGTGTTGACCGACGCATCGCGCTCTGCCTTCTCGCCCTTGCAGCCGCAACCACAGTCCTTCTTGGATTCCTGGGCGGGCGCAGCCACCGGCTCCGATCCCTTGATGCGATCCCCACGGCGCGGTTCCGGCGCAACGGCCTTCTTGCCTTCCGTGGAGAGCGCCTGACGCCGCAGGCGGCAGATCTCGCGACCGCTCATGTTCGAGCAGTCGACCT
The DNA here is from genome assembly GCF_000377925.1 of Thioalkalivibrio sp. AKL12. NCBI lineage: Bacteria > Pseudomonadati > Pseudomonadota > Gammaproteobacteria > Chromatiales > Ectothiorhodospiraceae > Thioalkalivibrio > Thioalkalivibrio sp. AKL12. The sequence goes on along the minus strand of NZ_KB898889.1, from coordinate 9,566 downwards.
CGACGTTCTGCGACTGGGCCAGGGCTTCCAGCTGGCGCGAACGCTCGGCGCCGGCGGGGGCCATGCCACCCGCGGCCTGGGCACGCGTATTGGTTCGGCCCACAGCCTTCTTGCCCTGGCGCGCCATCTTCTGGCGCCGCTCAAGGGCGGCCTGGCGCCCATTCGAGACGCCCGTGTGCGCGCCCGGTTCCGGGCGGCGCTCGGGCGTGGTGTCGCGGGTCTCGGCGGAGACCTGCGACGAGGATTCACTGGAGTGCATCTCCGGCTCCCGCGCCTGGGGTGCCGGGGCAGGGTCCGCCTTCGCCTGGCGCGCATCTCGCGCAGCCCCAGCGGAGCGGCTGCTCCCTTTGGTTTGGTCGGTCGACTTCACGGCAGCCTTGCCATTGCGAGACATGGCTTTGCGCCGTTCCAGGGCACGTTCACGCCCCGAGAGACCTTCAGACGCAGATGTCGGATTACTCATGGCACTTCCTTACAGTTGGCGGCAGCAACGGTAAATAACGCTTTACTGAACTGCCGGGCCCGAAGGCGGACCCGGCAGGTACGGGCCCTAATTAGCGACCGCGATCGACCACGAAGGCCGTGCCCTGGCTCTGGGCATAGTTATCGTAGGCGAGGAAGCGAACCATCATGCCTGGGTTGGCACGGCGGCACTGCTCGATCTCGCTCAGCACGGCCTCGACGGACTGCTCGCCGAACATCGGGAGCTTCCACATGTACCAGTAGTTGGACATGGCGTGTTCTTTTTCGCTGTACTCGACCGCCGGGTTCCAGCCCTGGGCAATCGTGTACTCGATCTGACGGCGAACCTGATCGGCGTTCATCTCGGGCAGGTAAGAGAAGGTCTCGTACTTCTGCACCGGCTTGAAGTTCTGAATATCGGACATGTCGTTAATCCTATGCGCTTGTTCTCTGAAGGTGCGGGCAGCCACTCAGGCCGCCCGCACACGGACGATCACTTGTGTTGGACGTCCAGCTTGTCGGTGGTGTCGAACTCGAACTTGATTTCCTTCCACGTTTCCATGGCGATCTTCAGTTCGGGACTGTGCTGGGCGGCCTGGGTCAGGATCTCCTTGCCTTCCTTCTCGATCTCGCGACCCTCGTTGCGCGCCTGGACGCAGGCCTCGACGGCCACGCGGTTGGCGGTCGCGCCCGGAGCATTGCCCCACGGGTGGCCCAGGGTGCCGCCACCGAACTGCAGCACGGAGTCGTCACCGAAGATCGCGACCAGGGCCGGCATGTGCCAGACGTGGATACCACCGGAGGCCACGGCGAACACACCCGGCATGGAACCCCAGTCCTGATCGAAGAAGATGCCGCGCGAGCGGTCTTCCGGGATGAAGGATTCACGCAGCAGGTCGATCCAGCCGAGCGTCGCCGCGCGGTCGCCTTCCAGCTTGCCGACCACGGTGCCGGTGTGGAGGTGGTCGCCACCGGACAGGCGCAGGATCTTGGCGAGCACACGGAAGTGGATGCCGTGCTTCGGATGACGGTCGATGACCGCGTGCATGGCACGGTGGATGTGCAGCAGCATGCCGTTGTCGCGGCACCAGTTGGCCAGGCCCGTGTTGGCACAGAAACCGCCGGTGATGTAGTCGTGCATGATGATCGGCGCGCCAATTTCCTTGGCGTACTCGGCACGCTTGTACATCTCTTCCGGGGTCGGCGCGGTGACGTTCAGGTAGTGACCCTTGCGCTCGCCGGTCTCGGCTTCGGCCTTTTCAGTCGCTTCCTGGACGAAATCGAAGCGGTCACGCCAGCGCATGAACGGCTGGGAGTTGATGTTCTCGTCGTCCTTGGTGAAGTCGAGACCGCCACGCAGGCACTCGTACACGGCACGGCCGTAGTTCTTCGCGGACAGACCCAGCTTCGGCTTGATGGTGCAACCCAGCATCGGGCGGCCGTACTTGTTCAGGCGATCACGCTCGACCTGGATACCCATGGGCGGACCACCACAGGTCTTCACGTAGGCGATCGGGAAGCGCACGTCTTCCAGGCGCAGCATGCGTATGGCCTTGAAGCCGAACACGTTACCGACCAGGGAGGTGAACACGTTCACCATGGAGCCTTCTTCGAACAGGTCGATCGGGTAGGCGATGAACGCGTAGAAGGACTCGTCGTCACCCGGGACGTCCTCGATCATGTACGCCCGACCCTTGTAGTAATCCATGTCGGTCAGGAGGTCGGTCCACACCGTGGTCCAGGTACCGGTGGAGGACTCGGCTGCCACAGCGGCGGCAGCTTCTTCGCGGTCGATACCGGGCTGCGGGGTAATCTTGAAACACGCCAGCAGGTCAGTATCCAGCGGCGTGTATTCGGGCATCCAGTATGTTTCGCGGTAATCCTTGACGCCCGCGGAGTACTTCTTGGCGGCAGACATGTGGCCTTCTCCTACGCGTTGGTTAATCGTGATGGTCGCCTAGATTAGGGAGGGCAATCACTAATAACAAATAAATAATCTAGATGCGACCGATAGACAATCGTTTATATAAAAACCGGACAGCGGGAGGGCCACTGACCGGCAGGGGTTCGGGTTCGCAATGGTGCAGCCAGGCATCGAAACACCGACCGCGACGGATTGCGGAGGTCGATTGTAGTCGAAGACCGTAGCCTGTGCATGCCTTTGGCGCGACCCACCGCACAGGCCCTGTGACGGGCCGCCGGGAACGCCCCGTCACACAGTCCACGAGCCCGGGTATCAGGAGGTGGCGGCAGTGGCAGGCTCTCCGTCACCGGCGGCATGGTGATCCCGCGCCAGGTAGAGGTAGATGGCGGGCACCACGAACAGGGTGAACAGGGTCCCGATCGCCATGCCGCTCGCGATCACCAGGCCCATCGCGAAACGCGAGCCGGCGCCGGCCCCGGCGGCCATCAGCAAGGGCACCATCGCCACCACGGTCGCGGTGGTGGTCATCAGGATTGGCCGCAGGCGCAGGGCCGACGCCTCCTCGATCGCCTCGCGCAGCGTCCGCCCCTGGCGCTGCAGCTGGTTGGCGAACTCCACGATCAGGATGCCGTGCTTGGCAATCAGGCCGATCAGGGTCAGCAGGCCCACCTGGGTATAGATATTCAGCGAAGTCACCCCAAGGCTGATGAAGATCAGTGCCCCGGCGATCGACATCGGCACCGTGGTCAGAATGATCAACGGGTCGCGGAAGGACTCGAACTGAGCAGCCAGGACCAGGAAGATCACCAACAGGGCAAAGAAGAAGGTGACCACCAGCTCACTGCCCTCTGCCTTCAGCTGACGCGACTGTCCGGCATAGTCGACACTGACATCCGGTGGGAGCACGTCGGCGGCAATCTCGTCGACGATGTCCAGCGCCTCGCCCAGGGTCACCCCCGGCCGCGGCACGCCCGACAGGGTCACGGCATTCAGCTGCTGGAAGCGCTTGAGCGAGCGCGGGGTCACCGTTTCTTCCAGTGTCACGATGCTGGACAACGGGATCGGCTCGCCGTCACGGGTACGCGTGAACAACTCTTCCAGCTGCTCCGGATTCAGGCGCTCGCTGCGCTGCACCTGAGGAATCACGCGATAGCTGCGGTTCTCCATCGCGAAGCGCCCGGCAAACCCGCCAGACAACATGGTCGCCAGATCGGCATTGAGCGTGGCCATGTCGATCCCGAGCTGGGCGGCGCGTTCGCGGTCAATCTTGAGATCCACCTGCGGCTGATCGAAGTCGAGATCGGAGTCCATGAAGATGAAGCGCCCGGTCGCCATCGCCCGCTGCATGATCTCGCTGGCGAACTGCTCCAGCTCCTCGAACGAACCGGTGGAGCCGAGGACCACACTGACCGGTGCGCCGTCGCCCGGGGTGGGCAGCTGGGGCGGTTGGATCGCGAACACCTCCAGCGCCGGGATGCGGTCCAGGCGTGGCTGCAGCTCCTCCTGCAGGATGGTCTCGGTATCCCGATCACGCTGATCCCAGGGTGCGAGGACGAAACCGCCCAGGGCCTGGTTGCCGGCACCGGCGATGCCCGGGCCGCCACCAAAGCCGTTCACGATAAAGATGTTATCGAGCTCCGGGATTTCGTCGAAGAAGCGGTCGGTCAACTCGGTGTTGCGTTCCAGCCAGTCCAGGCCCATGTAGGCGTCGCCCTCCATGATGGAGAACGCGAAGCCCTGGTCCTCCGGCGGCTCCAGCTCGCTCTGCGAGGTGACGAACAGGAAGTAGCAGGACACCAGCACGATGGCACCGAACACCGCGATGGTGAAGCGGTCATTCAGCGCCCCATGCAGGCGCCGACGATAGCGTTGCTGGAGGGAGTCGAAGCGTGCATCCAGCCAGCCTTCGATGCGTCCGCGCTTCTCGGTGGCGCCATCGCGCAGGATCTTCGAACACATCATCGGCGACAGCGTGATCGCGACAATGCCGGAGATCACCACGGTCGCCGCCAGGGTAAAGGCAAACTCGATGAAGAGCGTCCCGGTCAACCCGCCAATGAAGCCCAGTGGCAGGAACACCGCCACCAGCGTGGTCGACATCGCCACGATCGGCCAGGCGAGTTCGCGCGCCCCCTGGATCGCCGCGTCCATGCGCGACATCCCCTCCTCGATATGCCGGGAGATGTTCTCCAGCATGATGATCGCGTCATCCACCACGATGCCGATCGCCAGCACCATCGCCAGCAGGGTCAGCAGGTTCAGCGAGAACCCCATCAGCAGCATCAGCATGAAGGTGCCCACCAGCGACAGCGGCACCGCCACGGCCGGGATGATCACGCTGCGCAACGAGCCGAGGAACAGGTAGATCACCACCAGCACGATCCCCAGCGCCAGGCCGATGGTCACCAGCACCTCGTCGATCGCACTCTGGATGTAGTCCGTGGAGTCGTAGACGATCTCGCCTTCCAGCCCCGATGGCAGGCGCGGCAGGATGCGCTCGTCGAATACGTCGCGGACCTCGGCAATCACGTCCAGGGCGTTGGCATCCGGCGCCATCTCGATCCCGACGAAGGTGGCCGCCTCGCCATTGAAGCGCACCGAGGTGTCGTAATTCTCCGAGCCCAGCTCCACCTCGGCCACGTCGCCCAGGCGCACCAGGTCGCCGTCGGTCTCGAACAGGATCAGCTGCTCGAACTCCTCCGGACGACTCAGATCGGTATCCGCCGTCAGGTCCAGCCCAACCATGGAACCCCGCGTCTGGCCCACGGCGGACAGCACATTGTTGAGCTCCAGGGCCTCGCGCACGTCGCGCCCGGTCACACCGAAGGCGGCCATGCGATCGGCATCCAGCCAGGCGCGCATCGCAAAGCTCTGGGCGCCCAGGATCTCGGCTCGCTGCACGCCGTTGATGGTCGCCAGTTCCGGCTGCACCTCGCGGATCAGGTAATCGGTGGTCTGGTTGTTGGACAACCGTTCGGAATAGAACGACATGTACATTGCGGCCACGTCCTGCCCCACGGACAGATCCACCACCGAGTCCTCGGCCTCCGCCGGCAGGTCGCTGCGAATCTTGTCCACCTGGGCCGCGATCTGCGTCAGGGCCACGTTGGGATCGTAGTCCAGCTCCAGATGGGCCTCGACGATGCTGATCCCCGCGCGGCTGGTGGAGACGAGGTAATCGATCCCCTCGGCCTCGGCCACCTCGCGCTCCATCGGCGTGGTGATGAAGCCCTGCACCAGATCGGCATCCGCGCCGATATACGCGGTGCTGACGGTCACCACCGCGTTCTGCACCTCGGGGAACTGGCGCACGTTCAGGTCAAATACCGCGCGCACCCCGAACAACAGGATGAACAGGCTCACCACCGTGGCGAGCACCGGCTTCTGGATGAAGATATCGGTAAAGCGCATGCCAGCGACCCCGCTCTAGCGGTTCGCCGGGCGCGGGTCGCGCTCGGCGTCGGGCTGGGCATCCTCGGTGATCTCGACCGGGGAGTCGTTTTGTAGCTTGAGCAGGCCACTGGCCGCGATACGCTCACCCGGCTCCAGCCCGTCAAGGACCTGCACCAGGTCACCGCGGCGGGCGCCGGTCTCGATCAGGCGCTGTTCCACCCGCAGCTGGCCTTCGTCATCCTCCGCGATCACGAATACCGATTGCCCCCAGGGCGCAAAGCGGATCGCGGTTTGCGGCGCGACCACCGCCTCCTCGGACTCGCCGCGATCCAGCGTCACTCGGGCGAACTGCCCCGCACGCAGGCGGCCCTGTTCGTTTTCCAGCAGGGCCTGCACGCGGAACATGCGCGAGGCCGCGCGGACCCGCGGCTCGATGGCCGTGACCTCGCCGGTGAACTCTTCGCCAAAGGCATCCACCTCCACACGGACGTCCTGACCCAGGGCGATCTCGCCCAGGCGGCGCTCCGGCAGGGTGAAATTCACATACAGCGGCTGCAACGCCTCCAGCACCACGATCGGATCCCCGGGCCCGACGAATTGCCCGACGCTCACCTCGCGGATACCCAGCTCGCCAGCGAACGGCGCGCGCAGGCTCTTCTGCCGGATGCGCGCCTCCTGCGCCCTCACCGAGGCCTGGGCCTGCTCGGCCTCGGCGACCCGGCGCTGAAATTCCGAATCCGAGATGTCGTTGCGCTCGATCAGGCCCCTGGCGCGCTCCAGCTCGCGGCGCGCCAGGCGCTCGCCGGCCCGCAAGTTTTCGAGCTCGGCCTCGTCCAGGGTGGTATCCAGGTCCACCAGCGGATCGCCGGCCTCGACCCGCGCCCCGTTCTCGAAGTGAATCGCCTGGACAATGCCCTGCGCCTCGAAGCTCAGGGTCGCGCCCTGCACGGCCTCCAGGCTACCGATCGCACGCACCTGCGGAGTCCAGGAGTCGGTCGACACCTCTGCGGCGTTGATGGTCACCACGGGCTCCGGCATATCTTCGAAGTACTCTGCGATCTGCTTATCGACAAAGGCCTTGAAGCCGAAAATACCACCGAGCACGATGGCCACCGCCACCAGCATGAGGATAAAACGCTTCATCAGGGTCTCCTGGAGACACCGGCGGGGGCATTCCCACCGGCATCATGAAATGAGTTCAACAGACTCGCCCGTCGCCGGACTCTAAACAGCGCCCGGGTCGCAGAGACCTGCATCGCGCAGGGCGGCACGCACGCGCGCCGTCTCCGCCCGAACCACCGTGGGCTCGTCCGGATCCAGCCGCGGCTCCCAGCGCCAGCCGGTCATCAGGGCATGGAAATGCCGGATGAGGTGGTCATAGGGCCGATGGATGTCGTAGGCATCCAGCAACCCCTGCGCATTGGCAAGGCTCTGCATCCCCACGTTCAGCGCCCAGGGGCCCAGCCCCATCTCGTCTTCGGAGATCTCGCGGGCCGGCGGCAGGTCGCCGCGGTCACGCGCCTCGGCCACCACCGCATGCACCGCCTCGCTGATCGGCTTCCCGGCCTCCAGCAATGCCATGCGGCGCGGAGCCGACACATTCGCCCAGACCACCTCGGTCACCAGGTACTGGGTCAGGCGATAGTAGTCGGGGTTTTGCGCGGCAAAATCGATGTCGGTCAGCACGATCGCCAGCATGCGCGAGCGCGTGCCCAGGGAGAGCTCGGGGATGGCCCGGAAAAGCGCCGCCCGTTGCAGCGTGGTGCGTGCCGCGACCGCCGCCAGCAGGTCCTCTTTCGACTCGAAGTGCTGGTACAGCGTACCGGTCGCATACTCGCAGTCCGCCGCCAGCTTCGACATCTGCAGGGCCAGCAGGCCCTCCTCGCGGATGCGCTCGTGCGCCCGCTCGATGAACAGCGCCTCGCGCGTCTCGCGCTCGCGGCGTTTGCGATCCCCGGTAGTCATGGCGCTCAGCATATCGAACCCACGACGGTTTTTGAACCCGGTTCAAAACAGATTCCAAAAAAGGCCGGGGACAGCATGCCCCGGCCCCCGGTTCGCGTATTCAGCCCGTCTCGCGCAACAGCCGCACGATCGCGTCGGCGACACTCTTGCTGGACTGCGGGTTTTGCCCGGTCACCAGTTTGCCGTCCACCACCACGTGATCGGCCCAGTCGTCGGCGGTATCCACCTCGCCGCCGAGCTCCTGCAGCTTGTCCTGCAGCAGGAACGGCATCGCGGTGTCCAGCTGGACCGCCTTCTCCTCGCTGTTGGTGAAGGCCGCCACCTTGCGCCCCTTCACCGCGGAACTGCCATCCGCCAGCATCGCACCGACCAGACAGGCCGGCCCGTGACAGACGGCGCCAACCACCTTGTCGTTGTCCATGAATTCCGCGACCAGGCGCTGGACATGCGGATTGTCCGGCAGGTCGAACATGGTGCCGTGGCCGCCGGGGAAAAAGATCGCGGCATAGGCGCCGTGGTTCGTGTGCTCATTCAGCGCGATGGTGTCATCCAGGGCCTCCTGCGCGGCCACCGCCGCGGAGCCCGCATGACTGGCCTCCAGGCTTTTCGGATCCAGCGGCACGGGGCCGCCCTTCGGACTGGCCACCTTGACCTCGAATCCCGCCTTGCGGAAGCGATCATAGGGCTCGGCGAACTCGTCGAACCATACGCCCGTCGCCTGGCCTGGAGCGATCTCGCCGTGACTGGTTACTACCATCAGAATCGTCTGGCTCATCCCTTGTCTCCTTGCATCCATGTCTCCGGTGGACTCGCCGGCCGGCTACAGGTTCCTGGTGTGCAAGGCCTGGGTGAACGAGCAGCGAGTCTGACGGCGAAAAACAGACGCGGAAGGATCAAGCAAACGAGAAAGCCGAAGGACCGCGCGGCCGGATCGCCGCGGGCTGGGCATCAGACGCGGTAGTACTCGCGATACCACTCGACGAAGCGGGCGATGCCATCTTCCACCGCGGTCGCGGGGGCATAGCCCACGTCCTGACGCAGGGCCTCGACATCCGCATAGGTGTCCGGGACATCCCCCGGCTGCAACGGCAGGAGGTTCTTCTCGGCCTTCATGCCCAGGCAGTCCTCGAGCACCTCGATGTAGCGCATCAGCTCCACCGGCTCGTGGTTGCCGATGTTGTAGAGCCGGTAGGGGGCTGCGCTGGTGGCCGAGTCGGGCTCGGCCCCGTTCCAGTCGGGGTTGCGCGGGGCCACGTGATCCAGGGTGCGGATCACGCCCTCGACGATGTCGTCGATGTAGGTGAAGTCGCGCCGGTGGTGGCCGTAGTTGAAGACGTCGATCGGCTCGCCCGCCAGGATCTTCTTGGTGAACATGAACAGCGCCATGTCCGGGCGGCCCCAGGGGCCGTAGACGGTGAAGAAGCGCAGTCCGGTCACCGGCAGGTCGTAGAGATGGCTGTAGGTATGCGCCATCAGCTCGTTGGCCTTCTTGCTGGCGGCGTACAGGCTCAGCGGGTGATCGACGTTGTCGTGCACCGAGAACGGCATGGTGGTGTTGGCGCCGTAGACCGAGCTCGAGCTGGCATAGACCAGGTGCTCGACGCCGTTATGGCGGCAGCCCTCCAGGATGTTGCCGAAACCGACCAGGTTGGTGTCGACATAGGCCGCCGGGTTCTCCAGCGAATAGCGCACGCCGGCCTGGGCCGCCAGGTTCACCACCCGCTCCGGGCGGTGTTCGCGGAACACCCGCTCCATCGCGGCGCGATCGGCGATGTCCTCGCGCACCTCGGTGAAGTTCGGGTGGTCCTGGGTGCGCGCCAGG